>CAYGUD010000022.1:2485-15994 GCA_964352865.1 uncultured Hyphomonas sp. | reverse complement strand
TACGAAACCTGTTGCGGACAGCCCGGCGGGCTTCTCCAACCTATTCGGATGGCGCCGAGAAGACGCTGTCGGCGACAATGACGCTGAAGAAGATCAACCGGCAATTGTTTCGACGCCGGAAGATCATCCAAAGCCAGCGCCTTTCGACGATGAAGATCTCGAAATCCCTGCATTTTTGCGGCGGTCAGCCAACACCTAAACCTTAAACTTAAGTCATCTGAAGCCCCCGTTGCCCCGGGGGCTTTGGTATTTGTGCAACCTGCAACAAAGCGCAACAATGCTTGTGTTGAGGTCACGCACTCTGCGGGTGTTTATGCAGTTCTACAGGGAGAGTAGGCTTGGGACAGGTAGAGTATCAGACCACGCTAAACACGACTGTCATTTGCGCCGGTATCGGCGTTCATTCAGGTGTACGAGCGCGAATGGTCATTAGACCAGCAGATGTGAATACCGGAATTCGGTTTCGTCGCACGGATCTGGGCATTGAATCCGACATTCTGGCGCGCGGCGATCAGGTCACAGAAGTGCAACTTGGCACCACACTGACCAATCAAGACGGCGCGACAATTGCCACGGTGGAGCATTTTCTAGCCGCTTGCGCCGGTATGGGGCTGGATAATGTCCTGGTCGAGATTGATGGCCCCGAAACGCCGATCATGGATGGTTCATCTGCGGTGTTCTGCGAGTTATTCCACAATTCTGGTTTGAAACAGCAATCGGCTTTGCGTCGCCGCATTCGTGTCCTCGACACAGTCGAAGTTCGCGACGGTGTGAAATGGGCGCGGCTTAGCCCGTCACCGGACAATGTCCTAACCCTGAAAGCCAAGATCGAGTTTGAGACCAAGGCGATCGGAACCCAGCAAATGGCAATGCGCCTGGTGCCCGGCCTGTTCGCGCGCGACATTGCGTTTGCGCGGACATTCGGGTTTGCCCGTGATGTCGAAACGCTGAAAGCGATGGGGCTCGCCCGTGGCGGGTCACTGGACAATGCTGTGGTCATTGATGGCGATGACATCGTAAATCCCGAAGGCTTGCGTAGCGATGACGAGTTTATTCGCCACAAATTGCTCGATGCGGTTGGTGATTTGATGCTCGCAGGGGCGCCAATAGCGGGTCAGTATGAAGCTTATCAGCCAGGTCATGCGATGAACAACAAGCTTGTTCGCGCGTTGCTGGATCATCCCGAAGCGTGGTGTTGGGAAACTGATGCAGATCTGCTCGAGCCAGCGCTCACGCAGGCCAGTCTTTCGGCCTAGAGCCAGCTTGGCGCAGCCGTCTTCGACATATCAATCTGACTGAGTTCTGGCTGCGGGTGCCGCTCCAGCAGCTTCTCGATAATGATATCTGCGACGCGCCCTGCTTCGCGCAAGGGTGGATAATCCCAGAGCTCCAATTTGCCCTCAAACCACTTCGCGCAGCCGCGATCAATCAGGCTTTGATGCAAGCGATCAAACTTTGCGGCGCCGCCTTTCAGCTTGGCGATGTGCAGGGGCAGCCCGTGCCAGGCGGCATCGGACAGCATATTGGCGCTATCTTCCGTCACGATGGCCGCGTCCGAATAGAGCAACCAGGCCAGATACGGGTTGGGGCCATCGTGCTCATTGGCCCAGAAACTTGCGCCAACACGATCGGCGAACTGGCGCATTTCTGAGACGATGGCGACGGGTGTGCGGCGTGAACACGTCATCCGCAAGCGCCATCCGGATGTGGCAAGCCCCTCCATTTGCTGAATAAGCCGCGTCGCGGCCTCGCGGCTAAATGTGTGGGCCTTCGAATTGCCGCCAAGAATGACCACGGCGCTCTTGCCGCGTTCGTCCGCCAGATCTGCAAAGGCCTGACCGGTTTCTTCAATTGCATCCTCGGAAAAGTGCGTCGGGGAGCCGGTTGCGCGAATGACGTTCGACCCGAGCAATTCATCATGTTCTGGCACAATGACGAGATCGAATTTTTCCGGATCACTTTTCGGATCAAGGATTTGAACGGTCAGGGTCTTGTTTCCGCTCCAGTTTCTGACGGCGGCGGTATAAGGCGCGCTTCGCCGTCCGGCTGCAATCCAGAGGCTGGGCCACGGGCTGCTCAAGGTCGCGCGTTGGGCTTTTGGTAAGGCCAGGCGCGGGGCTGGCCAATTGGCGCCGGGCAGCCAGGTCCAGGGTGCGCGCGGGCTTAATGTCAAAGGCTCGGCGCGGTGGCCTTGTCCGGCAATATGTCCGATCTGCAACCAACGCCGTGTCTCTGAAAGGGCGGCCAAAATTGCCCGCACTTGCGCGGCATTTCCGGCGCGGCCATCGCTGACCGCCCAGATTGATGGGCCAAGAGAAGAATCAGGCGCGTTCATATCGAGAGCCCTGACAGAATTCGCGTGAGAGTTGAAGAAAAAAGGGCGACTATATGAACTTCAAATTTGCGATTTCGTAGACGCGTGCGCCGCCAGGTGCAGCAACTTCGGCTTCATCGCCTTCGCTCTTTCCGATCAATGCTCGCGCGATAGGCGAAGTGTTCGAGACTTTCCCTTGCGCGATATCGGCTTCATCTTCGCCAACAATCTGATACGTCGACTCTTCTTCAGTATCGACATCAATGATTGTCACAGTCGCGCCAAAGACAATTCGGTTACCTTTGACTTTCTCCAGGTCGATCACGTCAGCGCGGGACAGTTTGTCTTCCAACTCGATGATACGCCCTTCAATAAAGGACTGTTTGTCCTTCGCGGCGTGGTATTCAGCGTTTTCAGACAAGTCGCCATGCTCGCGGGCTTCCGCGATCGCCTGGATAATCATCGGGCGCTCGACAGACTTCAGATTTTTCAATTCTTCATCGAGAGCGGCATAGCCCCCGGCGGTCATAGGAGTACGTTGCATGAATTGGTACCGTTCTTTGGTTTTTACGCCATCTTGATTGCAGACCCGAAGGTTCAACCAAAAATCAGGCCGGTCAAGTAGTCTATAATGTGCGCTTTCGCAAGTTATGCTTTTTGTAAGGCGCGGACGGATAGTGGTTTTTCGCGTTTTGCGCGAATTGCTTTTACCGCGGCGAGGCAGGCTGAAAGCGTCGTGAAATACGGGATGTTCTGAATCAAAGAGGTGCGCCGGATTGATTTTGAGTCCTTGCGCGACTGCGCCCCTTCCGTGGTGTTCAGGACCAGGGCGATCTCTCCATTCAGGATTTCGTCCTCGATGTTCGGTTTGCCTTCCAGAACTTTTTTGACCTGACGCGTCTCAATGCCTTGTTCGCCGAGGAATTTCGCAGTGCCCGACGTGGCGACGATATCGAAGCCCATATCGATCAGGCCGCGGGCAGCATCGATAATTCCCGGCTTGTCATCCTCGCGCAGAGAAATGAAGGCCGTACCGCTGGTTGGCAGGGTCACACCCGCCCCGATCTGGGCCTTCAGGAAGGCCGTGCCGAAATCATCATCCCAGCCCATGACTTCCCCGGTTGAGCGCATTTCGGGTCCCAGAATAGGGTCGACATTGGCAAACCGGGCAAACGGGAAGACGGCTTCTTTCACGGCCACACGATTAGCTGCGGCATGACGCAAGTCGAAATCGGTCAGCGGTTTTCCGCCCATAATCTTGGCCGCGATGCTGGCAATCGGGGCCCCAACTGCCTTGGCGACAAATGGTACAGTTCGACTGGCCCGAGGATTGGCTTCCAGGACGTAAATTTCGTCATCCTTGACCGCGTATTGAATATTGATCAGGCCGATCACGTTCAGCGCCTTTGCCAGCGCGATGGTTTGCTCACTGAGGCGACCAATAACACTGGGCGAGAGTGTATATGGCGGCAGCGCGCAGGCACTGTCGCCCGAATGCACGCCGGCTTCTTCAATATGTTCCATAATCCCGGCGACATGGACATTGGTGCCATCGCACAGCGCATCGACATCAACTTCAATCGCGTCTGAAAGATAGCGATCCAGAAACAGCGAGCCATCGCCCGCGACAGACAGCGCGTAGCCTGCATATTCGCGGATATCTTTGTCATTGTCACAGATCCGCATAGCGGTTCCAGAGAGCACGAATGATGGCCGCAGCATGATAGGATAGCCGAGCTTCTGCGCCTGCTCGAGCGTCTCCTCGACACTGCGTGCCGACGCTGATGGCGGCTGCTTGATGTTGAGATTGGATAAAAGCTCTGACCATTGCTCACGATCTTCAGCGAGGTCGATGCTGTCCGGACTGGTGCCGAGGATTGGCACGCCGGCCTGGTTCAACGGCTGCGCCAGTTTCAGCGGTGTTTGGCCGCCAAACTGTACGATCACGCCAGCCAGCTCGCCATTGCTTTGCTCTTTATGGATGATCTCCGACACATGCTCTTCGGTCAGCGGTTCGAAATATAGCCGGTCAGAGGTGTCATAGTCCGTTGAAACCGTTTCTGGGTTGCAATTCACCATGACACTTTCAATGCCGATATCGTCCATGGCGAAGGCGGCATGGCAGCAACAATAATCAAACTCGATGCCTTGGCCGATGCGGTTTGGACCGCCGCCGAGAATGATTGCCTTTTTGCGGTCAGAGGGATCCGCTTCGCAATCCGCTGTATCGGCCCCGAAAGCGGGGTGCTCATATGTCGAGTAGAGATAAGGCGTTTTGGCGGCAAATTCGGCGGCGCACGTATCGATACGTTTATAGACCGGCCGCACCCCGAGGCCCTGACGGGCGCTGCGGACATCCGCTTCCTCGATGCCTAGAAGGTCGGCGAGGCGGGCATCAGAGAAGCCCATGGCTTTGAGGTCCGTGAAGTCGCGCTTGGTCGTTGGCAAGCCATCGCGGCGGACAGTGTCTTCTACAGACACGATTTGGGCGATCTGGCGCAGGAACCACAAGTCGATACTGGTGACAGCGTGCACGTCCTCGACCGAGATTCCAGTCCGAAACGCCTGAGCGACAATGCGCAAGCGGTCCGGCGTCTGTTTGCTCAATGCCTCACGCAGCGCGCCTTCTCCGCTGAATTCAATCTCGTTCAGACCATTCAGGCCGGTCTCCAGTGAACAAAGAGCTTTCTGAAAACTCTCCTGGAAGTTCCGGCCAATCGCCATAGCCTCGCCGACGGATTTCATGGCAGTTGTCAGCAGCGGCTCGGCGCCTTCAAACTTCTCAAACGCAAAGCGCGGGATCTTGGTTACGACATAATCGATCGTCGGTTCAAATGAGGCCGGTGTGACGCCGGTAATATCATTGTCCAACTCATCCAGCGTATAGCCTACGGCAAGTTTTGCTGCGATTTTGGCAATCGGGAATCCGGTGGCTTTCGAGGCCAGGGCCGATGATCGTGAGACGCGCGGGTTCATCTCGATGACGACCAGACGGCCATCCTCCGGATTGACGGCGAATTGGACATTCGACCCACCCGTCTCGACGCCAATCTCGCGCAGCACAGCGAGCGAGGCATTGCGCATCACCTGATATTCGCGGTCGGTCAGCGTCAGGGCTGGCGCGACTGTGATCGAGTCGCCGGTATGGACGCCCATTGGGTCAATGTTCTCAATCGCGCAAACAATGATGGCATTGTCCGCTTTATCGCGAACCACTTCCATCTCGAATTCTTTCCAGCCGAGCAGGCTTTCATCGACAAGAATTTGCGCCACCGGAGAGGCGGCAATGCCGGACCGGCAAATCTGTTCATACTCAGCCCGATTATAAGCGACCCCGCCGCCCGTGCCGCCAAGCGTGAAGGCGGGGCGGATGATCGCCGGCAAGCCAACCTGGTCGATCACATCCAGCGCATTCTTGAGGCCTGTGATACGATCATAAGAGCCGTCTTCATTCTTAGGCGATGAGACGATTTCGGCTTTTGGATTTTCCAGACCAATGCGATCCATCGCCTCGCGGAACAGCTTGCGATCCTCGGCCATTTCAATCGCCTCAGCGCGGGCGCCAATCATTTCCACATTGTGCTTAGAAAGAACCCCCGCCTGTTCAAGGGCGAGGGCACAATTCAAAGCGGTCTGGCCTCCCATGGTCGGGAGAAGCGCGTCGGGCTTTTCGATCTCGATGATCTTTTCGACAAAATCCGGCGTGATGGGCTCAATATAAGTGGCATCAGCGAGGCCTGGATCTGTCATAATGGTCGCCGGGTTGGAATTGACCAGAATGACCCGATAGCCTTCGCCTTTGAGGGCTTTGATGGCCTGAACGCCGGAATAATCGAACTCGCAGGCCTGGCCAATAATGATGGGACCGGCACCGATAACAAGAATGGACTGAATATCGGTGCGTTTGGGCATCTGAATTTCCTTATTGTCTCGCTGCTGAGGCAAACGGATGCGCTATAGCTGGGAGTCGGCACGAGGGGCAAGTGGAAATCGAAGTTCGACCAAAGAAACCGGAAACGCGATCTTAAATCGACGGCTGATGACGTCGTCCTCGTGTCTTGGCCTGACGATCTCCGTGTGTCTTGAGCGCAACGCCTGAGAATCGAATTCAAAGTTGCCGCTACGTGCTGGTACCACAGCAGAAACGAGGACCTATGTTGAGATGTGGGAGACAGGCAAGGAGAAAGAAATGAAAAAGAACCGCCTTCTTACGGGCAGCGCATTGTCGCTGGCTATGTTCGCAGTGGCCCTTCCGGGCTACGCACAAGACGCCGATCCGGCAGATGAGGCTGATGAGCTTCGCCAAAGTCAAATCGTTGTCACTGGTACACGGTCGGCAGACAGAACAGCGCTTGAAACCGCTGTACCCGTCGACGTATTTCCAGTTGGTGAGCTGACCGAGACCGGTCGCACAGAGCTGAACCAGATTCTCGCAGCGACCGTTCCGTCGTTTAACTTCAACCAGACATCGATCAGTGACGGATCGGATATTATTCGCCCCGCAACATTGCGCGGATTGGCGCCAGACCAAACCCTGGTTCTGGTTAATTCGAAACGCCGCCACTCGTCTTCTCTGGTCAACATCAATGGCACAGTTGGTCGTGGGTCGTCTGCAGTTGATTTGAACTCGATTCCAACCGCCGCGATTGGCAGCGTACAAGTCCTGCGCGATGGTGCATCGGCTCAGTACGGTTCTGATGCGATTGCAGGCGTGATCAACGTTCTGCTTAAAGAAGAGAGCTCCGGTGGCGGCTTGAATGCCCGTTACGGCGCATTTGTAACTGACATTGACGGCCAGGGCCGCGATGCCGTGGATGGCGAAACGCTTCAAATCAGCGGCTGGAAAGGCTTCGCGCTTGGCGAGTCCGGTTTCTTGACGCTGTCGGCAGAGTATAAGGATCGTAATCCTTCAAACCGCGCCGGACTGGACCCTCGTCCTCAATATATCACGCCGGGCGGCGTGTCCGATCCACGCGAAACCACGTTCAACCGCCTCAATCACAATTGGGGTAATGGCAACGCGGAAGATTTCACATTCTTTGCAAATGCTGGCTATGGCCTGAGCAATGATTGGGAACTTTATGGCTGGGCCGGTTATCAAGACCGCGAAGCTGAAAGTACCGGTTTCTACCGTCGTTCAAGCGATTCTGCTCCAGGTCCTCTTGGAACCAGAGGGACACCGCGTAACCTGACAGAAATTTACCCGGATGGCTTCCTGCCAACAATTGTTGGCGACGTGACCGATATTAGCGCGGGCGGCGGTATCCGCGGTGCGATTGGCGGCTGGGATACTGATTTCAGTGTCGTCTATGGCTCAAACGAGCTCGACTATTCGGTCGTCAACACGCTGAACGCGTCACTTGGACCGACGAGTCAGACTGAGTTTGATGCCGGTGCGCTTGAGTATAATCAAGTCGTTCTCAACGCCAACGCCACGCAAACATTCGATAACCTGCTGCCGGGTGAAACCACTTTGTCTTTTGGTCTCGAGTTCCGTGACGAAGGCTTTGAAATCACCGCGGGTGAGCCAAATTCCTACATCCAGGGCGGCTATCGCGGTATTCCTGGCGTGAACTATGAGCCAGTCTTGGCACCAGATCCGGATGCGAATGTTCCGGTCGGATTTGACATCACCAACCCAGCCACGTTCCCAGATCCATTCGACGCTAATTTCGGCGTTGGGTTTGCTGGCGCGAGCCAGGTGTTTGGTGGGTTTACCCCGCAATCTGCTGTTGACGAAGGCCGCGACAATATCGGTATCTATGTTGACGCAGAATGGGAACCAAATAGCCAGACGCTGATTTCTGCAGCGGTTCGTTATGAGGACTATTCCGACTTTGGCGAAACCGTAACAGGCAAGCTGACCGGTCGTTATGACTTTAACGATACGTTCGCTGTTCGCGGCGCAGCTGCAACGGGTTTCCGTGCACCATCTCTGCAGCAGCAATTCTTCACAGCAACATCGACCAACTTTATCGATGGTGTGCCGTTTGAGATCGGGACCTTCCCGGCTGAATCTGCTGCGGCTGTATCGCTTGGCGCGCAGCCCCTCGATGCTGAAGAATCTACCAGTTTCTCAGCCGGTGTGGTGATCACGCCGCAAGAGAATTTCTTCGTCACAATTGATGCCTATAGCATCGATATCGAAGATCAGATCTTCTTGTCAGAGAACTTGGGTGGTGCAGAAGTTGATGCTGTACTCGCTGCGGCGGGCGTAACCGGTGTTGGCCGTCTTCGTTTCTTCCAGAATGGCATTGAGACCGAAACACGCGGTGTTGATATCGTTGCGCGTTACGACTGGGATCTCGGTGAGCTCGGCGAGCTTGGCCTATCTGGTGCGTTCAACTTCTCTGAAGTTGAAGTCACGAATGTCCCTGTTAATACAGTGCTTCCAAACCTTACTTTCTTCAGCCGGGACAACCGTCTGACATTTGAAGAAAGCGCGCCGGAAACAAAGCTCATTCTGTCTGCTGATTATCAGTGGAAAGATGCGATGTTTAATGCCCGCGCCACACGCTACGGCGAAGTGGTGGATCCATCCAACACGCCAGCGAACGATTATACGCTGGAAGCTGCCTGGATCCTGGATGCGTCTGTTGACGTTGAAATGACTGAAAGAGTGACGATCGGCCTGGGTGTCGACAATGTCCTGGATCAGTATCCAACCGAAACGCCAGCTGGTCAGGACTTTAATGGGATCTTCCCATTCTCGGCCCGTTCGCCATTCGGTTTTGCTGGTCGGTTCGTCTACGCCCGTGCGTCAGTGAACTTCTAAGCGATCAGCTTTTTCCTAAAACAAGCGCCGCCCTTCTTCACGAAGGGCGGCGTTTTCTATTCTTCAGAATTGAAGTGCAGTCTCAGAGGCCGAGGACGCGTTTCGCGATAATATTTTTCTGGATCTCGTTGGTGCCGCCATAGATGCTCTGCGCGCGGGCGCCGAAATAAGTCGAAACGCCGGGCGCCGCATCAATAGTATGACCCGCCCAGTCTGGGCTGACACTATCTTCAAACTTGCGTTGACCATGCGCCGCAGCGACATCGAGATACAGTGTTGTGATTTGCTGCGCCGTCTCTGTTGCGAGGATCTTGATGATCGACGCTTCCTTGCCGGGGCTGCCGCCATCTTTGACGGCAGACAAGACGCGCAGCACAGTCATTTCGAGGCCATCAACGGCAATATCGGCGTCGGTTAGTTTGCGGGCAAAGGCTTCGTCATCAATCAGTTTGCTGTTGCCACCTGTCGGCTCAGCCGTGGCCAGTGCGCGGATATGGCGAAGCTGTTTGCGCTTACCGCCAATGCGGGCATAGGACGTACGCTCAAAGCCAAGAAGATATTGCGAATAGGTCCAGCCTTTACCTTCCTCGCCAATCAGATAGTCGGCTGGAACGCGGACATCTTCGAAAATCACCATGTTCAGGACGTGTTTGCCGTCAATCGTGATGATTGGATTGAGCGTCACGCCCGGGCGGTCCATTTCGCAGCAAATGAAACTGATGCCGAGTTGCTTTTTTTCCTCTTTCGAAGTGCGCGCAAGCAGAAAGATCCAGTCGGCATGCTGCGCCGCGCTGGTCCAGATTTTGGTGCCATTGAGGACATATTCATCCCCGTCGCGCTTGGCTGAGAATTGTAGAGAGGCAAGGTCTGAGCCGCTATCTGGTTCACTATAGCCTTGCGCCCAGCCGACTGAGCCGTCGCGGGTGCCGGGAAGCCATTTATCTTTCTGCGCCTGCGATCCGAACGTATACAGGATCGGGCCAACATAAATTACGCCCATGGGTGTGACAGTCGGTACGCCGGCACGTTCCAATTCTTCGTCAAAAATATATTGCTCTTCCAGGCTCCAGCCAGGGCCGCCAAATTCTTCGGGCCAGGCGCTGGCGAGCCAGCCTTTGGCGCCGAGTGCCATTTCTGATTTGCGAACTTCTGCTGTTGTCAGACTGGCGCCAGTTGCGACTTTGGCGCGAATGTCTTGCGGATATTCTGTTTCGAAAAAGGCGCGTACTTCAGCGCGAAACGGCTCTAGGGCGGGGTTTGATGAAAGGTCCATGCTTCGAAGTGTATCGCGCCGCAGCGCAATGAGAAGGGGTGCCCGCGGGGGAATTTGTCGTTTAGGACAGCATCTCTCTGAAAAGCGCATCGGGGTGCTGGAACATCCAGTTGCGGCCGGGAAGGTCTATTTGTCTGAAGTCTATGCCGAGGCGTTCTGCGTCAGCTTTCGATTCCGCGATGACCATACCGTGCTGCTGCGCCCCATTTAGAACCCTGACTGATCCGGCGCGCGCCAGCAATTCGTCGAGCTCGGGATTGGGCAGAAGTGCGGATTGAATGTCGAGACGCGCATTGGTCCGGTCTGATAGAGCAATATAGTCCGCCATCGCCGAGAAGGCGTCGGGATGGGTTTCGACATATGTCAGATCGCTGCTCTGGCTGCGATACAGCATGCGGTAGAATCGCTTGCCGCCAAAAGTGCGTATCATTGACGTAAGTGTGGTCATGCAAAACGCAAAACTGGATGCAGAATTCAGGGCCATGCGCAGAAGGCCGCGAACCCAGTTCGGCTGAATACCGTTAAGTTTATCGCTGACATTCAAGCCATAATTGACCAACAGGGTTTGACCGACCCTGGCATTGCGGTCCTGGATCAAAAGCGCCAAAGGGGCCGCCATTGAGAGCCCCACCAGAGTGACGTCTTCGAGGCGAAGTACCCGAATAAACTCCGCCATCAGGTCTGCAGCCTCTTGCAGGGTCGGCGCCGCTGTGGTGTCGCCAAAGCCTGGCCGAACCGGAAAGATCAGGTTGAGGTGTCGCGCCCGGGCGGCTTCGATCATCCGTCGGGACGGCATGTATCCGTATTCAGTGGAATGAAGAACAATCACGGGGTGCCCACTGGACGATCCATAGCGGCGATATTCGACTCGGGTGTTCGGGCGTTCGAGGGCAATGCGGCGCGCAGTGTTTTCGTCTTCATTTGGGTGTCGCGGTTCTGGCACCGTGCGCAGCTTTAACGCGGTTGAGATCTCGACGGCCGTGGAGACGGCTTCGACCAGGCTGTGGCAGTCCAGCTTCTGAATCAGGCGCGAAACGTGGGTGCGTACCGTGTTCAGCTTACCGCCCCGGATCTCGGCGATCTGTTCAAGTGAGTGGCGCCGAAGAACGAGTTCGAGAATTTCGATCTCGCTTTGCGTCAGCGCGAAATTGTCTGCCAGGTGCGCGCGCACGTCTCGGCCCAGTCGGGACAAAACGGCATAGGCAATGAATCCCGTAATCAAGCCGTCATGGAGCACCGGGAAGACTTTCACTTGTCTCTTGATGTTAAACCGATCCGGGACCTCAATCAGAAACGCGTGGCTTTCTGTTTGCGGTTTACTGGCTTCAGGGAAATTCGCAGACAGGCTGTCGCCTTCGATCAAACCCAGTTGATCCGAAAGAGGTTTTGGTATTTTGACCACAACCCGGTCCAGGCCGATGCTGAATATATCATCCGGACCAATATCGCTCTGCAGATCAACCGCGCGCTCTGACGACGTTTTTGGGCCTGGGTGTGACAATAGAGGAAGGACCGACAGGAAGTCGGGCATGCTCGTCGCATCGTCTGATAATCTCGACCAGTCGAGACAGGCTTGAGCGAACTGATCCGGGTCATCACCCGCCTTGGCAAGCGACCGTAACAATTCCAGTGCGGCTTCTGCACGCAGATCGGAATTTGGGACAGACGTTTGTTTTTGGTCCATTTTTTTGGATGTCCCGAACGCTACTCAAGCCGCTATAAAATGACACTCGTGTCACTTTTGCAAGTTCGCAGGTACATGCTCGCCGTCGATATACTCAAAATTGATTATTTCCGCACTTCACCAAACGTCATATTCAAGGTGCTGACGATTTCGTCATGCGGACATTTCGGGCATTCCCACAGCGCTCCGGAAACCGTGGCCCACCGCACAATTCCCCTTTGTTGGCGGTGGGCAAAAATTGCTCAATTGTATCGTTTGTGAATGGCTCGACGCTTAGCGACCGAGTTCTTTCATTGCGCCGTCGAGACCCTCCAGGGTCATCTCGAACATCCGGTCGGGACCGATTAATTCGCGGATCAACTGGATTGAGCCAGTATATTCCCAGGCGCCGGATTTCACCGGATTGAGCCAGGCAAAATTCGGGAACTGCTCGACGAAGCGTTGAATCCAGAGGCCGCCGGCTTCTTCGTTCCAATGTTCGACCGAGCCGCCAGCATACGTGATTTCATAAGGGCTCATGGTCGCGTCGCCGACGACTATGACTTTGTATTCGCTTGGGTATTTATGCAGCACGTCCCAAGTCGGGATGACGTCAGTGCGCCGACGCCGATTGTCCTTCCACAACCCTTCATAGGGGCAGTTGTGGAAATAATAATATTCCAGGTTCTTGATTTCGGCGCGCGCCGCGGAGAACAATTCCTCCATCACTTTGACATGCGGATCCATCGAGCCACCGGCATCCATCAGCAGAAGAACCGAGACTGTGTTGCGCCGCTCCGGGCGCATCTCGATGTCGAGATAACCCTGACGGGCGGTGTTCTTGATCGTCGCGTTTAGATCAAGTTCGTCCGGAGAGCCGGTACGGGCCCATTTGCGCAGGCGTTTCAATGCGATTTTGATGTTGCGCGTGCCGAGTTCGACACTGTCATCATAATTTTTAAACTCGCGCTTGTCCCAGACTTTCGTGGCGCGGCGATGGCGCGACTTGTCCTGGCCGATGCGCACACCTTCCGGATTGTAGCCATTGGCGCCGAACGGCGACGTGCCGCCTGTTCCAATCCACTTATTGCCGCCCTCGTGGCGTTTCTTCTGCTCTTCCAGGCGCTTTTTCAGTGTTTCCATGAGCTTCTCGAAGCCGCCCATCGCTTCGATCTCAGCCATTTCTTCTGGCGAGAGAAACTTCTCCGTCATTTTGCGCAGCCATTCATCCGGAATGTCCTGCACATCGACGGCATCCCCAAAACTGTCCAGGCCTTTGAAGACATGTCCAAAGACTTTGTCGAACTTGTCGATATTGCGCTCGTCTTTCACCAGCGCAGTGCGGGCGAGGTAATAGAAGTCTTCGACGTCGCGATCGATCACGCCTTTATCCATCGCTTCCATCAGCGACAGATATTCTTTCAACGTGACCGGCACTTTCGCGGCGCGCAGCTCATTAAAGAAGTTGAGGAACATGGGGCGAT
>CAYGUD010000022.1:0-2475 GCA_964352865.1 uncultured Hyphomonas sp. | reverse complement strand
CGTTAAAGGTAACCCGCGTGACTGGGTTTTCCAAGGGTGTCGTGGCGGGAGCTGAGAGTTCGGGGCAGAAATTCTTGGGCGGGGGCATTTTCCAGGGACTGGCTTGAGGCGAGTTTTAGGCCCAAGGCTTCAAGCTCCAAAAGGTGCATTGGACAAACGCCAATACCGCGCCTACCGTTCAAGTCTGGCGAATTGGTCGTGTCTCTCGCGCGTTTTCGCAGGATTGGGGAAACGAATGTGCGGAATTTTCGCAGCGCGGACGAACAGTCCATTACCGGCAAGTAAGATCGAGGCCGCGCTCGCTTCGCTGTACCATCGTGGACCGGATGGCAATGGCACCTGGACGTCGCGCGATCACAGAACGGTTCTCGGCCACACCCGGCTTTCGATCATCGGATTGAGCAATGGTGATCAACCCATGTCGAGCGCAGATGATGCTTTGCACATGGTCGTAAATGGCGAATTCTACGGCTATCAATCGGTCCGCGCAGACTTGCGCGGCAAAGGTCATCATTTTCAAACCGACAGCGACAGCGAGATCGCGCTGCACCTTTATCGCCGCATGGGGATGTCGATGATGCCCCATTTGCGCGGAGAATTTGCGGTTGTCATTGCTGACGAAAGATCTGGTGAAGTGATCGGCATTCGAGATCGTTTCGGGATAAAGCCGCTCTATTATGCCAACATCAATGGCGAAGTATTCTTTGCATCCGAAATCAAGGCGCTACTGGCTTTGGGGGTCGTCGCCAAATGGGATTGGACGGTCGCCGCATCTGGCCTGTCGCATCCGAATGACGAGACTTATTTTGCGGGCATCCACGCCGTGCCACCTGGATGCTATGTCATTGCCAAAAACGGTCAGGTCCGCGTCTACACCTATTGGGACTGGGAATTTCCGACTTCTGACGAACTTCTTGCTGACACGAGAAGCGATGATGAAGTCACCGCCGAATTTCGCGACGTGCTGGAAGATGCGGTGGATGAACGACAGGTCGCAGATGTAGAGGTAGCTTGCTATTTGAGTGGCGGTATCGATTCTTGCGCTGTCCTCGGGCTTGCGCAGAAGAAAATGGATCGACCCATCCGCGCTTTCACGCTCACGTTTGAGGATGCGCTCTATAATGAGGCTGACATCGCTAAAGCGCAGGCCGATTTCATTGGTGCTGAGTATAATCCAATTCCGATCAATGGTCAGGACATTGCGGATTCATTCTCTGACACGGTCTGGCACAGCGAAACTGCATTTTTCAACGGTCACTCAGTTTCTAAATTCCTGTTGAGCAAGAATGTCAGGGACGCTGGCATCAAAGTCGTATTCACCGGGGAGGGCGCAGACGAGATGCTTGGCGGCTATCCCTTCTACAGGATTGATGCCGTGAAGGGGAATCCAAAGCTAAGCGCAATCGAAAAGTCCGCCTTGTTCGACCAGATTTTTGCCGCCAATCCAGCTAATCGCGCGATTATGCTTCCCGATGCTGGTGACAGTCCAGTGACACGGGTCCTGCAGGATCGATTTGGCTGGATTCCCGCAACCCTGATTGCCAGCGCGGGTCTGAGTTTCGGCGGCGATCTGTACCGCGATTCACTCGTATCGGCAGTCGACGGCCGGGTTCTGATTGATCGCGCGCTCGACAGGATGCCTCTGTCTCAAAGACTGGATGGACGCGATCATCTCAATCAGTCGCTTTATCTCGGTGCCAAGCTGACTTTGCCAAACATGATCCTCAATTATCTGGGAGACCGGATGGAAATGGCGCATAGTATCGAAGGGCGCGTCCCATTCCTCGATCACAAAGTGGCTGAAAACACAGCGCGCATTCCTCTGGGTATGAAGATCAAGGGGATCCGTGAGAAACATGTGCTCCGGGAGGCGACAAAGGATGTGCTCATCCCGGAAGTGTATGACCGGCAAAAGCATCCCTTCATGTCAGCGCCGGCGCGTGATCGCAATGATCCGCTGATTTGCTTTCTGCATGACAGCTTTTCTTCGCAAGCCGCAAAAGATCAGCCGATCTATGACCAAGATCGTGTCGCGACGTTGATTGACAGCCTTGATGATCTTCCGATGGATAAGAAAGTCAGCGTCGAAGCGGCGCTTATTCGCGCGGCCTGCGTCATCCACATGCATGAACGGTTTGGCATGCAGCAGGGCGGCTAAACTCGCCCGAGCTTTGGCGGCCTTCGGGTCTTGTTCCTCGCCGCCTCCGACATCGCTCACATGCTCCGCATCGGGACTGTCGGCGTCTCGTCCGCCTGAGGTTTGCCGGCGCCTTTGCCGTAGCCATGCTTTTTCAGCAGGCCCCTGAATTGGTGGTAGCTGAGGCCGAGGGATTTAGCCGCTTTGCCCTGATGGCCTTCGAATGCAGACAGCGCTGTGTCGACCAGGCTGGTTTCGAATAGGCGGACCTGGTCTTCGAAAGGGATATCCAGAACCGGTGGCGGCGGCGCATGAGCGTCGGCCTCCGGTGTTGGGGG
>CAYGUD010000021.1:0-16096 GCA_964352865.1 uncultured Hyphomonas sp. | reverse complement strand
AATACCTGGATTCCCAATGATGAGATCCAGGACCATTTTGGCGGCAATAAAGCACGCAACACATACCCGTTGGTCACTGAATATGACTGGTTTCGATACTATAAGTGGGACACTCCAGAGGCGCTGTCCGATTAACCTCGGCGCCTGCGAACAATTCGGACAAGATTCATCATGTTGATCAAGACAAAAAGTGCAAAGAAAAGCGGTGCCGATGAAGCGCGCATCTCTGAATTGCTCGATCAGATGACTCTGGAAGAGAAAGTCGGTCAGCTTGTTCAATTCTCCGGGTTTTACGACGTTACGGGACCATCGCCCGAAGGAGAGCGTGAGGCGCAAAAACACCAATTGCTGCAACGCGGTATTATTGGGTCGATGTTGAACGTTGTTGGCTATGATGAAATCCGCGCGTTCCAGACTTACGCCGTCGAAAACTCACGGCTGGGTATCCCGATGTTGTTTGCCTATGACGTGATACATGGGCAAAAAACGATGTTTCCCATTCCATTGGCAGAAGCCGCCAGCTGGGATCTCAGCCTGATCAAAAAAAGCGCTCGGGTCGCTGCCATTGAGGCCTCCGCACAAGGGCTCAACTGGACTTTTGCGCCAATGATCGATGTGACACGCGACGCCAGATGGGGGCGCGTCATGGAAGGCGCTGGTGAGGACCCTTATCTGAACGCGGTCATTGCAACGGCGCGGGTTGATGGTTTTCAAGGCGATGATCTTGGAGCGCCTGATACGGTTGCTTCAACCATTAAGCACTTTGCCGGGTATGGCTTTGTCGAAGCAGGCAAAGAGTATAATGCCGCAGAAATTGGAACCGTGACCCTTTTCAACACGGTGCTACAGCCATTTCGTGATGTGTTGACGGAGACCAATCCGAGATCCGTTATGAACGCGTTCAATACATTAAACGGGATTCCCGCTACGGCGGACGTCGACTTGCAACGAGACCTGTTAAAAGAGGCATGGGGGTTTGATGGCGTCGTCGTGTCCGATTGGGGCTCTGCCATTGAGATGATTGACCATGGCTACGCAGAAAACGAGCGCGATGCCGCGCGCCTTTCCATTATTGCCGGCTGTGATGTGGATATGGAATCATACGTCTATCTGGATCATCTTGAGGATTTGGTCGTATCGGGCGAAATCGATGTGGACTTGCTGGATGACGCCGTGCGGCGCGTGCTGCGCCTAAAAATCGATCTCGGTCTGTTTGACGACCCGTATCGTTATCTTAATAAGGCTCGCGAGCAAGAGACGCTTATGACCGAGGCCCATCTTGATGCGGCGCTTCAGACTGCCCGCAAGTCGATCGTCTTGCTGAAGAATGATCATCACACGCTACCTTTGCGCAAACACGAAAAAATCGCTCTTATTGGTGCCCTTGCGGCGGATAAGGATGCACCATTAGGAAACTGGCGAAGCCAAGCAGATCCTCATTCTGCAATGTCAGTTCTGGAAGGGTTTGAACGAGCTGGATTGGATTTCTCATATGCTGATGGCGTAACCGTTCAGATCGGTGATGCCGCTTTCGACCTACCTGTTATTATCAATACAGATGATCGAGAAGGCATCGACGAGGCGGTTACGGCGGCGCGCGAAGCTGAAAAAGTCGTGCTGGTTCTCGGTGAAACGGCTCGACAAACCGGTGAAGGTCGCAGTCGTACGGATCTCGGACTGCCTGGATTGCAACAAGAGCTGTTGGAAGCCGTGTGGGCCGTAAACAAGAATATTGTTCTCGTCGTCATGAGTGGGCGCCCGCTGGTTTTGTCCTGGGCTGATGCTAACTTGCCCGCGATTGTTCAGGCTTGGCATCTCGGGCATCGCAGCGGCCAAGCGATCACAGAAATTCTGACCGGACAAGAAAACCCAAGTGGCAAACTTCCCATGAGTTTTCCGCGCACCGTTGGTCAGCTGCCGCTCTATTATAATCATCTTAGCACAGGCCGTCCAAACCGAAGAGAACAAGTCGTTTGGGCGCATTATTCAGATATCGAAAACAGCCCGCTTTACCCATTCGGGTACGGACTGAGTTATTCGACTTTCGCCTATTCAGATTTGCGTATCTCGGATCAGTCCGATCACGTCTCCGTCGAAGTCTCGGTCGTCAATGAAAGCGAGATCGATGGCGAAGAGGTGGTGCAACTCTATATCAGGGACCGCGTAGCCAGCGTGGCGCGGCCTATCCGCGAACTCAAAGCCTTTGAAAAGACTCTGATCAAGGCCGGAGAGCGACGCACGATCAAGATGAAGCTGGGCACCAAGGATTTAGGTTTTTACGGGCCAAACGGCGACTTTCGATTGGAGCCTGGCGAGTTCGACATCTTCGTCGGGGGAAATTCGCAAGCGACGCTCTCGGGCACGATCAGGCTGTCCCCAGATCAACTCGAGACGCTGCGTTAATATTCGGGTGGAGCGATCTAGCCCTGCTGCATGAACATAAACACTGAAAGGCGAAGTGACCTTTCTGAATAAAAAACGGGCCGAAGGTCCAAAACTGGGAGAAAAAGTGTGACCAACGGATCGGACGACAGACCAGCCTTAAGCGAGAAGCTAGGCTATGGCATGGGCGATACAGCGTCCAATATCGTGTTTCAGGGCGTCAATATTCTTTTATTATACTTCTACACAGACGTTATGGGCTTGGCGCCAGCGACGGTAGCGCTGATTTTCGTTGGGGTTCGTATCTGGGATACCATGAATGACCCGATCATGGGCATCATCGCGGACCGGACACAGACCCGACATGGTAAGTATCGACCGTATTTATTGTGGATGGCAGTCCCATTCGGTCTCGTTACCTTTATGACCTTCGCGGCACCGAGCCTGAGTGAACCGCTCAAAATTGCTTATGCGACGCTCACCTATCTTATCCTGATGATGGTCTACACGGCAATCAATGTGCCTTACTCCGCTTTGATGGGGGTGATGACCGCGAACTCTGAACAGCGCACCATTCTATCGAGCTATCGGTTCGTCGGCGCGTTCACTGCAGCATTGATAATTAGTATGGCCGCAAGGCCGATGGTGTCTTTTTTCGGGGGCGGCCAAGGCACGGAAGGGTTTGATGAAGCGCTTGGATTCCGGCTCACATTCATGCTGCTTGCAGCGCTTGCAACCCTCTTGTTTCTGGTCACGTTTTTCACCACGCGAGAGCGCGTCGCCCCGCCCAAGGTGACCGATCCAAACATTCGCAAGGATGTAGAAGTCTTGCTGCAAAACCGGGCCTGGCTGGTAATGGCGGCGGCTGGCGTTTTGACGCTTTCAAATGTTGCAGTCCGCAACGCTGTGACGTTCCACTTTTTCAAATATTATGTTGGTGATGATGGCTCACGATATTTCTTATTCTTGGATCAGACATCGCTGTTTCTGACGCTTGGGTCGCTCGCCTTTATTGCAGGACTGGTGTTCACCAAGACGTTGGCCAGGACGCTGGGCAAGCGTAACGCGCTGATTTTACTGACCGTGCTCAACGCGATCACAATGATGGCCTTCTTCTTCATTCCGCCAGAGGCGTTCTGGATCATGGTCGGAGTGAACGTGGTGGGCAGCTTGTTTGCTGGACCGACGCCAGCATTGGTCTGGTCGATGTATGCGGATGTCGCCGATTATGGCGAGTGGCGCTCGGGGCGACGCAGCACAGGCCTCGTCTTCTCGGCCGCAATGTTCGCTCAGAAAATGGGACTTACGATCGGCGGCGCTGGCGCTGGCGCGTTGCTTGGCTTGATCGGTTTTGTGGCGAATCAAGAGCAATCTCCCGAAACGCTTGATGGGTTACGTATCATTTTCAGTCTGGTACCAGGAGGGTTGGCGCTCGCGAATGGGCTGGTTCTGCTCCTTTATCCGATCCGCGAGGAAACGGTTGAACAAATGGGACGAGAATTGGCGGCGAGCCGCGCCTGAAGCAGATCATGATCAATCTCCGATCCTAAGGAATCGAGCAGATTAGGCATGCAATTTCGCAGGGTTATTCGACTATTAATTCTGCGAAATTGCATGTATTGTACACTCGAAATCAAACCTCACCCTTGAGTATGCAGGAGAACGATCAAATGACTTTTGGCTATCTGATCCCGATCACGCCGCGCGAAATGCCGTTTCGACTAGATGTTCTGGACTCCAAAGATCGATCTGGCTCATCGCAGAATCGAGTGCGGCGGTTCAGCCTTAAGAAGGCCGAGAAAACACGGTAGCGGGTGCTAAGGATGGGCGGGCTTTACTGCCTGCCTAGTCTTCATCTTGCCAAACTTCATGCTTCACCCAATCGACCTCCATTTCCCAATTCTGGGTCATCGGAGAGTCATTAATCTTGGCGAAGTTCAAAACGGCAAATAGGGGTTCTGGAAAGCTCGGTCCTAGCCCGACATTGCGATAGACCTCTTCTCCATTCAGTCGGTAGATCAGGTCGTCGCCAAACCATTCAACGGCATATTCATTGAACTCTCCAAGTGGCGCGGCCTGCACAAGCATCATCGATTGCCAGTCGCCGCCACCGCAATAGCCGAGATTCTCAATCGCACGGGCTGCGTAATGGTCGGGCCCGCCATCACTATGATGCTCGAATATGTCGATCTCTCCAGAGCCTGTCATAGGCCAACACACCGTTTCATCAGCCTCTTCAACAGGCGGCTCATTGTTGAATGCGCCGAGCAGCCACCAGGCCGGAAACAGACCAGGTTGCCCGCTATCCTTGACCCGGAGCCGTGCCGTCCAGCGCCCTTGCACGAATTCTTTTCGGTTTTTTGATGCGATGCGCCCAGCAATATATTGCGTATCCGGATGCTGCTTGCCAAATTTGTCCACATTATCGCAAGCGCGTTTCTCAGCCAGATCGATGACCCTAAGTTTCAAAGTGCCATTGCTGACTTCCCGTGTTCCGAGCTCATTGTCTCGAACATAACACTGGTCTTCTTCATTCACCCAGAGGATTTGGTCTTGCCAATTGTTCTCGTCGAAAGTGTCAAAATCGTCGAAGAAACTCACGACCCAACCTGCAGACTGAGCCTCGATGGGGGTGTCGGGCTGCTCAGGCGACATACTGCATCCTGCCACGCCCAGCGTGACTAATATCGGACTTACTCTTTGAATGATGGTTAGCATTGAAAGCTCCTCCCAACTCGACGCTTCAATACACATGAATTGCAGATAATGCCCGGCAAGCAAAATGTTACTTGCAACATGTCCTGCTTGAATGCCTCGGTTGTAATTAATTGGAGCCGGGGCGGTCGAACTGGCATTCGGATGCCCGTAACGGCCAATTGTGGAGAGCGGGTCATGCGACCTGACCCCCGATTTTTAGCCGCTAAGTTCTGGACTATTGGGTGTGGCCAATTGTGAGACGACCCGCGTGAAAAGCGCGGGCGTTTGGTAACATTGAAGCTGTCCGCAGCCTTTGGAAATTTGCACCGATAATCCATTGGTTTTTTCTGCCCGCTCGATGATTCTATCCGCTTCGAACAGACGGTTCTCATCGCCATGGAGAAAGACGGTTGGGCGTTCGGCGCGGGCGTCCAGAAGGTGTGACCAGTCTTTTGCCCAGCGGCACACATCGGCCACCAACCGATCGACGTCTTCGAATGAGTATTGAATGATCTGCCGTGTGATCTCAAAATACGTCCGGTCTGTACGCGTCAGGTTCTGATCGACGGGACAGTCCTGAAAAAAATAGTCGACTACGCGCGCCTCACCGGCGGGGGAGCGCTGAAAGTTCGCAGCGAAGATTCGGTGCGGAACCACCATTACTTCAGGAATGTAGCGCGCTGGCAAAAAAGTTCTGCGAAGTGATTTTGGCAATTTCATCAATTCTCGTCGATTTCGAAACGGCACGCCGGTATCGATCAGCAAAACCGCTCGGCTTCTACGCTGATAAACTTCCGAAAATTGCAGAGCATAAAGGCCTGCTGAACAATGCCCGGCAATTATCGCTTGATCGATACCTTCAGCGTCCAGAATAGCAGCATAGTCCGCGGCAAGTTCAGCGGGCCCGTCTTGCGCTGGGCGGGGCGACGACCCTCCTGATCCAGGCTTATGAACAGCAACCACATTGAGGCCGGCGCGCCGGCATTCTTGTCTGAATCCAGGGATCATTTCAGGCGGCGTTGTCGAGTGCAGCATCAAAACCGGCGTACCATCCGGATCGCCATATTTGAGATAAGCAACGTCTCGATCAGCGATCGAAATCTTACAATGTATAATATCATCGGATGAACCCGATTGCCAGGATTTGCCAATATCGGAGGGGCGTTTTTCCTTGGTCATTAACTGTGTCAGAGTCGCAAGAAAGAGCGCTAGTTCTGTTTGGCTTGTAAGGCCGAGCTTTCCAAAAATATGGGTAAGTTGCGTCCGAACGGTACGCACAGAGCGGTCGCGCTCGATGGCCACGGTACTTACCGAACCGCCTTCTACCAGGCCTTCAAGGACTTCAATTTCGGCTGGCGTCAATCCATAGGCCTCTTCCAATAGAGGTACCAGGTCTGGGTTCCAAGTCGCTCGGGCCACTTTCAAGGTCACAAAAGGCCCATTGCGGCCGGTTACTTCCAACAAGTCATTCTTGGTTGCGACAACAAAGACCGGGCCACTCGTGTTTTGCAATGTCAGAGAAATCAATATCGGCGCTGCGTCACCGTTTGCGCGTGCTAATTGTTCCACCCGACGTTTGTCATTTGGGGTCGAAAAGGCATCACGTAAGGAGGTAACCGGACCGTCGGTTACTTTAAGAAACAACTCATTGCACGCGATCACTTCATGGTGGCGGTTCATCACAAGCGCTGGCACAACCTGTTTGTCGACATGCACAATCGGGCTGTCTTTTTCGACCGGCGGATCAACATCCAGGAATTGACCTACCCGGCCGAAATGTTCGCGGAACATCGACTTCCAATCGGCCTCCCCGGCCTCCAAGCCTTCAGGGTTGGAATCAAGGAAATCGTCCATCGCGTGCAAGATCGCATCAATCTGAGCGTGATCGGCAATCGCTTGGTACAAACCACTCAGCACTTGCGTAGCGGCTACTTTGGCGAGCACGTCCCGGTCTGGCATGATGTGATCTTCGTCCTTTTGCGCTTAGGTCTTGCCGGCACCTTGCAAGATATCGCCCAGAACAGATTCGACCAGAGGCGCGATCTCAAGTCCACCTCTTTGAGTGAAAAGACTTTTATGGCTTATCCTTACAACAATATTGTCGTCGAGAAATGCGTGCAACGAGGTTGCCAGGCGATCGCCTTTACCGGGGCGCCCTGACCCGAATCCGCCAATCAGGTGAACGTCGTGGCCGCGAACGCTGCTCGTCAAGTAATTGTCTGGGTTTGCCGTCATCCATGTTTTCAGGGTCGCGATCTCGTCGCTGGAAAAGCGCACAATTTCGTACTCGATCATTTCCATGTCGCGGGGTTGGTTCGGAACGCCTTCTTCGAGATATAATGGCTCGGGCAGTTCGGCATACGCGAAATAGACCTGATTATCGTTCATCACATATGGCTTATGTGTGGGCTTTACGCCGAATCCCTCTGGCAGATCCGGAACAAGATTCGCGAGAGCTCCGGCGCAGGCGCTCGGATACATCTCCTCACGCCAGCTATTCGCTTCCAGAATGTCTTCATAATCATAGCGTGAGCTGACCATGATGCCGTTGCCCTTTTGCTCGGGAGGGCAGTCAATTGCGCCGGCTGAGCGGGTCGCAGACCCGTTTCCACCTTCACTGGTACCGCCGCATGCTGCCAGGCAGATAATCGCGGCGCTGATCAATAAGTGTTGTCTCATGAACGGTTCCTTTTCCTCAAAGTCCGTCGTTCCAAGTTGCTTGCAACAGCGCATGCGTCATTTGACGTATGCGGCGAAAATCTTTCGTCGCTAGCGTCTGATTCATTGAATGGAGGAACGCGCATGCGCTTGTTTTATGTCTTTATCGCTGTGACTTTAATGCTTGGACAGGCGCTGGTCGCGGAGGCCGAGACGAGCCGCACGGAGGCAGCTTGCCAGTCGCTCGATCGACCGAACATTGATTGTGGTTGCGTGCAGCGGCGGATTCAAACGTTCACGCGCATTGCGCCAAACGATCAGGCCAAGGCGTTGGTTTCGGAAGGTTATCTCTACAATCTCGGAAAAGACAATTCTTATGAGCAGCAGCTCGAAACGACGCTGCAAGACCCAATGGCGTTTGTCGCCACGGTGCAAGCGTTCGACACTGTTGGTGGGCGACCTGAGAACATTGACGACTATGAACGCGCCTGCGTTATCGCGGGGGCGCCGCGGCCTCCGATCACACCTGCACCGAGCTGGGACTCGGTCGATGCATATATCGATCAGTGCACCGTCTCGACCAATGACCGCCGGAGCTGCACATGCACTGCAGAACGTGTTTCCAGCTATCTCACGGAGCGTGAATTCGAAGCCTATTATCGATCCTTTGCCGATTATTCCGATGACGCTGCGACCTCGCATGAGGAGATGAACAAGGCGCGCGGCAAAGCCATGGGAATATCGGGAGACGCCTTTGAGCAATTACAATCGCAAGCCCGTTCGAAGTTCAAACCGTTTGAGGATCGAGACGGGCGATACTGCGCCGCGATGACGAGCGCAGACCAAACACAGGGTAGCTCTGCAGAAGAACGTGAACTTGCTGGTTTTGAAGAAGGCACGGCGATGATCTTATCACCAACCGCATCGCCGGAGCCAACAGAGTCAGACCTGACAGGCCTGGCCCAGACGCGAGAAATTGCGCGACAATCCTGCGGATCGGCGGGAAATAGCGCGCAATATTGCCAATGTTACATGGCGGATTTTGAAAGCAAAATTGTAGCTGTGTCGCCATCGGATAATGCCACACGCGCATGGGTCTTGATGACGGCTGGCTCCGAGATGGAACCGACCACTTATATGGAAATGGTTCAAGCTGTGCCGCAATCAGATCACCAGGCTGCGGCCATGCTGATGATTCAAGCGAGCGATGTTGGCGAAACCTGTACGCAAGGACTGGCTAGCGAGGCCACGCCGCTATCAGGAACCCCGTATGATCGAATGATGCATATCTGTATTGCTGATAATGAAGATGAGGCTTTGTGCGAGTGCACGGTGTCGCAGCTCCAATCGAAGCTCTCAGAAGACGATTTCGAATTGATCGTCGATGTTCGCGAAGCCGAGTTTAACGGCGCAGATGATCCACTCGCTGTGGTTGCCGAAGATCGCGGCATGACAGGGGCAGAAGCCGAAGAAGCGCTGGCCATGAACATGGCGATGATCTCGGGCGTGATGAGCATGAATATGATGTCCTGCTTTGGCGGCATGTCGGGGATGCCGAGCATTCCAGGGATGCCTCAGCAGTGAACCTGATAACACCTTTGCGCGGTCAACTTGTATTGATCGCGAGCCTCTTCTTCGCAGCGACAGCGGCGGCTCAAAATCAGTTTTACACGGTGCGCGCTGATGCCAGACAAGCGAGCGACAACATTGCTGTCGCTGAGAACGCACTGATCGAAGAAACCCCGTTCTGGTCGCTGATCGAGCCGTTGGTCGAAAGCCATGGCCTGTGCGTGGACCTGCAAAGCGATACCGAGCAATCGGCGTACACCTTGAACTATACAGAGCTGTATGCCGAGAATGCGAAAATCGGGTTTGGCGACACGTTCGCCTGGTTAGAGCGACAAGGCTTCTATCCGTTTCATGGTGTCAGCCTGGACATTACTGACCCGAAAGCGCCTGGAGGATATCCGGTATTCTGCGCGGTGAACCCCAAGCATGGATCGGAGTCAGATGGAAAGCTGAGATCCGCATTTTTTGATTTCCAGGTGAATGCGCGCGCCGGCCGTGCGTTTCTTTGGGCAAATAGCGACATTGAATGGCCCGGCATCGAAGATGGCCCTGATGACAATCGAGCACAACGTATTCAGATCGGGGCTGCGCTCGCCTTGGCGGAGCTCTGGGACTATACGCGGCGCCTGACGCTCAAAGAATCCACACCCGAATGGGCATCGATTGCTGGTATAGACGCGATAGCGATCGAGGCGCTCGACGCTGCAGATCGGCTCGATTTTGGCAATTATGAAAATATCGAACAGCGATTGCCGTTTTTGCAAGGTGACTTCTCGCGGCGCCTATCCGATTTCAGAAAACGCGGTGCCAGCGGCACGGAATCCTCATCTCTGGAAGGGCATGAAGAACAATCCAGAGGGGCGTTCTTCCGTTTTTTGGTGAAGTACCACCTGAACGGAAATTGGGGTCACCTGCCAGCTTTTCTCGAAACCCTCACCGGCTCAGACGATGAAATGCAGGCGCTGGATAAATATCTCGATGATTATGATGGCGATCCGCTCAAGGGATTAGAGCACGCCTTTCCAGCCTTCGTTGCCTATCAGGCCAGTCTCGGTTTCACCAAATATGCGGGCAAAGTTTCCCCAACAGGTTGGCTCACGGATTCGTTCGGAGAATGCCAGACCATTAGCGTCGATGAGGTGTCCCTGACAGCGACGCAATCGATTGAAATCCTACCTTTTGCCGCCAAGTGTCTGGTGCTCAGGATCGAGGCGAAGCACGCCTCCTGGAACGGCGATTTGCAACTGCGAATGCAAGTCGCGAATGGTCAGCCCGGTGATGACCGTATCGACGATGTCTATCTATCATATGCTGCCACGGGTCAGAACAATCTCGTCAAGGCGGACCAGGCTTGCGCCCACAATGTTGTGGATGAAGGGGATGGCATGGGCTGTATCATCGTTCCGTCCGCGCAACCGCGCGACGAGGCCCAGGTGCTGCAACGATACTATTCGTTTCCAGGCGGCGAACGACACGTCGGCGATAGACCCTGGCAACTGGTCATGGTGTCATACGTGCCATCAGATGCGCGCCCCGGCGGCGTTTCGGGGCGGCCAAGTGTCACCGTCGAATTGACCACGTCTCTGGACGTTGTCATTGGCGACCCCGGCGACTTAGCGGATGTTGGCGGAGCGGCTTCGGGCGAGTTTGAACTGCTCGATATGTCGACGGCTTCGCTTGATCATGGGTCTAAGGTGGGCCTGATGCCGATCACCAGCAAGCTGTCAGGCAATGATACGTCACGCCGAAGCATTCTCGACGGAACGGCGTCTCCGATTGATGGGGCGCTGCTCAATAGTGCGATGTCGAGCTTCGACAATATGATCCAGTTCATTGATGAAGCAGGCGATGGATTTGGTTTCATCATTACTGATCCAAGCGTATTACAGCCCGGCTTTACCGGCGTGACGGATGCCGTCGTGCCATTCGCTGGCAAGGATGGCTACATGTCGGTTCCCGATCCAGATTATAACGGCAAGATCGAGATCATCGAGAACACCAAGGACACGCTCCATTTTACCGCAGACGAAGGCTTCTGCATGATCGAAATGTCCGATTGGCCAAAACTCCTGCAGCAGAGCAACCCCAACCTCTGCGAGTTTGGAGAACGGGTCACCGCGAGAGGTAAAGGCGCTCTTGCCTTTCCGCCAACGCGTCGCTCAGAAACGCGCCCGGAAACCGACGAAACGGATGCCTATCGAGCGCTTAGAGATCTTCGGATTGCAGCCATCGAAACGCGCATGAGCGGGCGTTCTGATCGATTGAAACCAGAACCTGGTCAATCTGTAAGTGGACGACCTGCTCAGGCTCCACAAACCGGCTCTTCCGCCGGAATAGGACAAACCCCGCCTGAGGCGTGCGCGCTGCGGGATGCCAATAATGCCTGCGATTGCTCCTGCGAGGCGAAGGCTTGCTTTGCTGAAAGGCAAACTCGTGGCGCATCCCATCCAACCGATAAAGCGTGCCGTCTGACTTGCGGCAAACGCTGGAAATCATGTCAGCCATAATCCGATAGGACCAAAATCATGAAGACTCCTACTTTTGTCATCTCGGCAATCTTCGCAGCAATGAGTTTAAGCTGCACAGCGATCGCCCAAAAGCGCTCGACGCCGGCAGGTGTGGCGGGCATGCCGACCGCGTGTCCAGCGATGGACGATGTCGTCGGGATGCTGAAAATGGCGGACCGCGAAAGCGTCATCCTGAGCCTTCGAGAACATGCCAAGACAACCGGCGATACGACGTGCGAAGCTAAGATCAAAACAGTAGAAGGCGGCCTGTCGACAATGTTGCTGGCGGTCACGTCGCAACAGCAGGCAAAGGTCTGCAGCGCCTACGCGCAATCTGACGTCAAATCCGCGCTTTCAACGGTATTTCTGGTGAGCTTTCTGTACAAATCGAAACCATGCGACGCGTTCAACTAATCAAACGACGTAGCGTTCAAAATCGTGGAGATCATATGAAAAAACTGTATCACGGCCTGGCTCTGGGAAGCGCGCTTTTTTCACTCGCTTCTGGGGGTGCCCATTCGGAGGAAGTCCGCCCCCTCCTGATCTCGGGGTTTGAGGAAGCGGCGGTCATTTGTGTCGGCGATGAAGAACGTCCTGCCAAGTTTGGTGGCTACCTCACCGAGGCGGCAAATGCGCAAATCTTCATCCCGGCAAGAGATGTCGATGGCCGGCTTTTAGACGCGGTTTTGATCACAGTTTCTGACGGAGAGCGAAGTGGGCAAATCGACCTTTCCGCGTTCACCGAAACCGGCACAATCGAACTGAACCAGAGCGCCAATCGAACCTGCAACCCCGATCGTTTGGTAGATATCGAGACGCATATCGAACAGCGGCGGCGCACAATGGATCGCGTTGCGGCCTATTGGATTGAGACCAATGAATCAGACGTGATCACGCCGCGACTGGTAACCTCGATGCTGGATGAAATTGATGAGACGGCGAAAACAGCGATGGCGCAGGCGCGGATTTCGGCGGTGCTGCCATCAGCGCAAGATGAAGCGCTGCAAAAGGCGATATCGGACCTGCGACGTCGGCAGGAAACCAAAGACCGAAACGAAGCGTTCGAACGTGCGGTGAATGCCCTGGGCGAGGCCGCCCGCGAATATGCCCGCCAACGCGAAGAGAAACGGCGCCAAGCCTTGGAAGAGATAGAGCGAGAACGCCAACGTGTGCTGCAAGAGCAGATTGAAGCTGAAGATCGCAACGCCCGAATGGAAGCGGCACAATATTGCTTTGGCGCGCTTGGGTCTGGATGCGGCGCGCTTGACTTGAGCGGTGTGCTGGATGGCGATGTGGATGTGCAATTCTCATCATGTCATCCTAACTTGCTGGACAGCAATCACACATGCCTTGTGAACGTTGGCAGCTGGGGGCACGACGAATGCTGTTTTAAAAACCCGGATGGCTGGTTCTGCGATGGTCCCGGTGGCAGCGACGCTTGTAGCGATGAATTCTGGCTCGGCACACAGCGCTTTGTCTCGCCATTCAATTGGTGGCGCAGAGACGTAAACAGCCGCTTGGCTGATACGGACGGCAAGGTTGATCACGAGAAATATTGCGCCAGGCCGGGCACAATCATTTTAAAAGATGATGCGAACCGCTGCTGCTATAGCGACGTTGGATTGAATGCGTTTGATCTTGCTGCGTTTTACTTGAACCACCAATTGTGGACTGTCTTGACGCCCCTTACGCGCAAATGCAGCGAGCCATAGTTTCCGCCTCAATTGGGCAGCGCTAAGGCGCTGCCCGCAAGGCCGATTGATCCACGCCCTCTGTAACCAGACCGCCTGCAATGCCACACGCGATGATCATTGAAAAATACGCATCAATATCGCGACCAGTACCGTCGAGTTGGACCAAATAGTCGCCGAGCAAAACGGTTCTGCCGGGATAATCTGGCGGCGTTTTCTGGATCGGATAATTGTAAGGGCCAGGCATCAGCATCGCCCCGCGCAGCGCTGGTTCTGTATACATGTCCCGCATACCCTCGACGCCGATCGTCCCGGACGAGATGTTGATAGAAACATTGTGTTTGGACGCGCCATAGTCTGCCGAAGCCGGGTCAAGCGTATCGTCTGTATAGCTATACGCTATGCGCGCCATCTCTGGTGTAATCGGCCATTCACCGATCGATACATCGCTGAACACTCCCCAACCCTCCAGAGGTGGCGGGATCAAAGAGCCAGCATCCCGGCACGTCTCATACGGCCAGGACAGAATGGTGCGTTGCACCGCGATGGCTTGTCCGGTCTGATAGACCAATTGTCGGCGCTTTTTGTCGCGCGCATCGAGCAGCTCCATAGCCTGCTTGGCATTATCGGCGACAATCGGACCTTGCTCCAGCTCGATGACCGGTGCGGCCGAGGTAGGCTTTACAGTCTGTGTCGCCGCTTCGGGCGCAGGACGTGTTGTCGAAGAGGCAGGTTCTTCTTTGGGCGCAACCTCCGGGCCTCCACCGCAACCGGATAGAAGTGCTGCACCGCTCAGTGCGGCTGCAACTGACGGAACGGGGATCTTAAGTCTCATTGGCATTGAAGCGTCTCCGGATCGGTTCCGCGGGCACAATGATAGCGCTCGCCTATTTGAGTGAGTTGCCAGCCCGGCATTTCGTCATTGGTCGTCCAATCATAAATCGTGCGAACGGTGACGGCGCGAACAGCATCGTCTTCGACATTATGAAAATAGTCGACGACCATTTGCGTCATGCCGATCTGGCAATAGGCCTTGATAAGCGGCGCAGAGACCTCTTCGCGCGCGAGTCGCAACGTGAGCCCGGTTTCAACGGCGCTGGTTGCCCGAACTGAATCAGCATCGGGCCGATCTAGGAAGGCCGTAACGTCTGTTTCAGTGAAGCCAACCATTAAACCCTTCGCGCTCATTTCGCAGGTCGCCGGAACAAAAACGCCAGGTCCACTTAAGGTTTGTGCGCCAGCCGAAATGGGCGCCCAGAACACGGAGCAAACCAATGTTGCAAGTAAGCATTCGGATCGTCTCATTGTTTAACCACTCTGGCGATAAGGCTTCAGCGGGTTGGCTTTCACTCAACTGCCTTGGCCCCTTTTTGTTTCAAGACGTCCAGCGTAAAAGCGTGGCCGTCTTTACGCATACGTCAAATAGCGCATGACCTGGCGCTTTCTCCGAGCGGTGCTATCGCTATCACTCACCAGCCTTGTGTTTTCAAAACCCCGGATTATCAGCGCGCCGTGAACGTCAGATTAGTTGCGCCTCTCCCCCACAAGACCGGAAGCAGAGATTCCGGTGTGTATCTACATTAGCGTTTAACGCGTTGAAACCGCGATCCAGAGGGCGATGGCCACGAGGCTGAGTGAAAAGAACAGCCGGGCCGATAACGATGTTCGCCATTCTTCGAGTCGGCGCCCCAAATTCGCGCCGAGGAAAACAATTAGTAGATGGATCGCAATAGAAATTCCGAGATGTATTGTGCCAAGAATTATGATCTGCCACCACAAGGCGCCGAGGTCCGGTCGCGTGAATTGGCCAATAATCACCACATAGAATACCAAGGCCTTCGGATTGAGAAGATTGGCGAAAAATCCGCGACGAAAGCCTCTTTCCGACAGGCCGGTGACGGGAACCGTAGACCCGACCTCCGAATAGGCCTGCCAGGCCAGCCACAGCATGAACAATACGCCAGCCCAGCGCAGCGCGTGATAGACGGCTGGGAGCCCTGAGATCAAAGCAGCGACGCCAGTTGCCGCCAGGATGATTTGCGCGGCTAAACCAAGGGTTACGCCTGCGACGGCCATGCCCCCAACGCGTGAGCCGTATTGTGCGGATAGCGCTGCGAGCCACCCCATGTTGGGACCAGGCGTCAGTTCTATGACCAGCATCGCGACCAGAAAAGCGCGCCAGTCTAGTTGTGTGAACAGCTCCATGTCTGGCTCATAGCCGGTTGATCGGAAGTTTCAAATAAATCTGTCCATCTTGTTCGGGCGGCGGCAACGCGCCGGCGCGGATATTGACTTGCAGCGACGGCAAGATGAGGCGCGGCGCAGCCAATGTTTCGTCGCGGGCTTCGCGCATCTCGACAAAAGCGTCTTCACTCTTGGTGGATATGTGGATGTTCGACGCGGCTTGTTCTGCGACGGTGCTTTGCCAAGAGACCTGTGTCCGCCCCGCAGGGAGGTAGTCGTGCCCAACAAAGATTCGAGTCTCGCGAGGGAGACTTAGTATCTTTTGGATCGATTGATACAATGTCCTGGCATCGCCACCTGGAAAATCCGCTCTGGCGGTACCATAATCTGGCATGAACAAGGTGTCGC
>CAYGUD010000020.1:0-16145 GCA_964352865.1 uncultured Hyphomonas sp. | reverse complement strand
AAATATCTCCGGCTGACGCGTCAATTCTTTGCAGAGAAATCCGTTGGCGAATATCGCTTGATTGAAAGTCCGGGCGCAACTGAAGCGGCGCCAGCTGCCGGCAGCGCTGAAGTGATTGTCGACATCACGTCAACGGGCGCGACCCTGAAGGCGAATGATCTGAAGATCCTGCACGACGGGATCATTCTGAAAAGCGAGGCGTCACTGACGGGATCGCTAAACGCCAAATGGTCAGACGACGCGATTGGCACATTGCGAGTCTTCCTTGACGGGGTGGAAGCCACAGCCGCGGCCAAGTCACTCTCGCGACTCGAAACGTCCGCTCCGATTCCCGAGCAACAAGCAGCGGAATTGGGTTTAACCATATTGTCCGAACGGGTTGCTCTCTGTGCCAGTCAAAATGTCAGTGAAAAGGCGCGCGCGCTCAATCAGGCTGGGATGGCGTCTGTAGCAATTGCTCCAGTCGCCCAGGTTTTCCAATCCGAGAACGCGGTTTTCGAAAATTTTGTTAAGAAGATGTCACGAACGGCTTGACGCGTTGCGACATTATGACAATAAAGGTCAGGCAAGTTTCTGGGAGGAAACGCTGCAATCACTTTATGGGCGTGACCTGATGGTCGCGCCTTTTCTTTTTCCCAAAACGCCCTCTGCTGTTTCTGCAAAGAAAAACGACCCCCAAAAGGGAGTCGTCAAGATGTTATGGAGTGAGAGTTATCAACTGGGCGACGCTCAGGGGGGGAGAGAGGGTAGGGTGAGCCGCCTAGTCATTTATTATTGAATAACAATAACAGTTTATCGTTTTTCGTCAACGCCTTTCCGAAAAAACTTGTCTGAATGTTTTGTAAGGAATTTTTGCCTGCGCAAAATATGGTTCGAGGGAAAGAACGTGTCTCATTTGTAGCGTGTGTGATGAATTTATGCCCCTTTCACGTCATGTGTTGACTTTCGAATGGACCCTCGCCAAGCGTGCGGACAACATTAAACACCGTACCTTTTAGGAATCAGACAGGAGAAAGCCATGTCCGACCCACGTCAGCACATCATGCCGGTCTATCGACCACCGGAAGAAGCGTTCGAACGTGGAGAGGGGGTCCGCCTGATCACTGAAGAAGGGAAATCCTATCTCGACTTCGTTGCCGGGATTGCAGTCAGTGCGCTCGGTCATTCGCACCCGGCTATGGTTGAGGCGCTGCAAACTCAGGCTGGCAAGCTTTGGCACACATCTAACATGTTTCGCGTTCCCGCAGCTGAAGAGCTGTCACGCAAAATGTGTGAGCGATTGCCGTTCGCTGACCGGGTCTTTTTCACCAATTCCGGAACCGAGGCGATTGAGTGCGCGCTTAAAACGGCGCGCAAGTATCATTGGGCCAAAGGCGATACCGAGCGCTATGAGATTGTTACCTTTACGGGCGCCTTCCATGGTCGCTCGCTTGGCGCCATCAATGCTGGCGGCAATCCGAAATATCTTGAAGGCTTCGGTCCTGTGCTGCCCGGCTTCACCCAGGTTGAATTCGGCGATCATGATGCGCTCGATGCAGCAGTGACGGACAAGACAGCTGCGGTCCTCGTCGAGCCCGTGCAAGGGGAGGGCGGCGTGCGCGCCATTCCAGAGACCTGTTTGACGGCGTTGCGCAAGCTTTGCGATGAGCGCGGCGCGCTGCTGATCTATGATGAGGTTCAGTGCGGCATGGGCCGCACTGGAAAACTCTTCGCGCACGAATGGGCCGAAAATGCCGAGCCTGATATCATGTGTGTCGCCAAAGGCGTGGGCGGCGGATTCCCATTCGGCGCCTGTCTGACGAGCGAGGCCACCGGATCTGTGATGCAGCCAGGAAGCCATGGCTCGACTTATGGCGGCAACCCGCTGGCGATGGCCGTCGGCAATGTGGTCTGGGACATTATTTCCGATGAAGACTTCCTGGCCCAGGTCCGCCGTGTCTCGGGCACCGTTGCACAGGGGCTCAAGTCGCTGGCCGACAGCCATCCGGATAAAGTTGATGGCGTCACCGGAAAAGGTCTGCTGACCGGGCTGAAGCTCAAAGCCCTGCCGAAGCCGGTTCAGAATGCTTGCCGCGACAAGGGATTGTTGGTGGGTGTTGCTGGCAATAATGTACTGCGCCTCGCACCACCATTGGTGATTGAAGACGCAGACGTTCGTGAGGCGGTCAGCATTATGGATGCCGCCCTCGGCAGTTGGGAAGTCGCCAGCTAAATCAAGTCTCGGTCCGAGCCTTCACTTTCAGCAGAATTGCCGTAAGCCTTACGCTTAACGGCACGCAGGAGGACACGGTGATGATCGGACTATATTTGGGACTAGGCGGACTATCGGCACTCCTCGTGACCGCAGCGGTCTTGTTCAACCATCTGGTTGGCAAGCGCAACATGGTGAATAATGGTTGGGCCGATATCGATGTCCAGCTGAAACGCCGCGCCGATTTGATCCCGCAATTGGTCACAACCGTGCAGGCCTATGCCAGTCATGAGCGACAATTGTTCGAAGACGTAATCATGAAGCGTAACGCAGCGTTGCAAGCTGGCGACAATCCTGATGCACGCGGTAGCAAAGAAAGCGCGCTCGCTGCGCCGGTAGGGCGCCTGTTGGCTTTGGCGGAGGACTACCCCGACCTCAAAGCCAGCGAGAATTTTGGCGAGCTGCAGAGCGAGTTGGCTGAAACTGAAACCAAAATCGAAATGGCGCGGCGGTTTTACAATGGCGCGGTGCGTGAAATGAATGTCGCTGTGGAAAGCTTTCCTGGCAATCTGATTGCCGGGGCATTCGGCTTCGCCCGGCGAAAATTCTTCGAAATCGACATGTCTGATCGCGCCGTTCCTAAGCTTGATCTGGGCGGAGACACGTAATGCAGTTGCTTCGCATTCTATGCGCGTTGTTAGCAGTGTCCTGGGCGACCATGTCGGCACTCGCAGAGGAAGAGATTCGCAGGTTTGATGTCGCCATCGACGTTGAACGCGACGGCGACATTGTCGTTACCGAAACCATAGCGGTCAACGTTGAAGGCCGGGATATCCGGCGCGGCATCTTCAGAGAGCTACCGGCCTATTATGCCGATGAAGATGGCACAGGAAAATTGCCGTATCGCTATGACGTGCTCAGTGTTCGCAAAGACGGGGCGCGCGAACCTTATGAACGCGAGCGTGTCGGCAATGCCGTGATGGTCCGGATCGGCGACGCCGATCGCTATCTCGATTATCGCGAACATGTCTATGAAATTCGCTATCGGGTCAAAAATCAGATTCGGTACTTTGATGATTTTGATGAGCTGTATTGGAACGTGACCGGCTCGTACTGGTTGTTTCCAATTTTGTCTGCGAGTGTCCGTGTGACCTTTCCGGACGATGCGCGGCCGGTTGAGACAAATTATTTCACTGGCGGATTTGGCTCAACCGAAGAGAATGCGGTCTATGGCTCAGAAGGCGGCGCGCTTGTGATTACCACCACTGAGCCGCTAGGTGTGCGCGAAGGGCTGTCGATCTCGATGACCGTTGAAAAAGGTCTGATTGATCCACCGTCTGCGTCCGATCAAGGTTGGTTGTGGTGGGCGCGAAATGGCGCCCTGGCGGCGCTCGCGGCATCTTTTCTAGGGCTGCTGGGATTCTATCAAAGCAACTTCAACCGCGTCGGACGTGACCCGGTCAAAGGCCCGATCTTTCCGCAATACGAGCCCCCAAAAGGCTATTCACCCGCGGCCGCGCACCATATCTATCATCGCGGTTTTTCCGGTCATGATGGTCTGATTGCCAGCCTCATGTTCCTCGCCTCGAATGGGCAGATGCGGATTGATGTCGATCCGGATAATAAGAAGAAAACCACGCTTTCCAAAGGGACGTCAGCTGAATATGGCAAGCTGCCGCTCGAGCTCGATGAGCTTTATAATGATCTGTTTGACAGCACCACCTCGATCAAACTCGGCGAGAAATATCACGCCGGGTTCACCGACGCCTATACGCGCTTTCGAAAACGGGTGTCTGGTGATTTTGGCAATTCCTATTTCAAATGGAATGCGGGCTACGTGGTGGCCGGCGGAATTCTGTCAGCGGCCGCGATCATATTTGCGATCGTGCAACACTCCTATTGGAGCATATGGCACACACTCGGAATAGTTGGTCTCATTGGCCTGAATGGTCTGTTTATGTATTTAATGCCGGCGCCGTCTCGCAAGGGACAGGACGTGCGTACCCATTTGCAAGGCTTTCGGCTGTATATGGAAAAAGCCGAAAAGCTGCAGCTAAACACAGTCGAAGTGGGAAGTGATGCCCCGCCGCCAATGACGGTCGAGCGCTATGAGAAATTCCTGCCCTATGCCGTCGCGCTCGGTGTCGAGAAACCCTGGACGAAGCATTTTGAACGCCTGATCCCGGAAGAAGCTGCGGCCTATAATCCGGGTTGGACGAATATGAGCGCCGGCCGGATCGGTTCGATTGGCGGGATGACGGATCGAATGGTGTCTGGGATGAGCTCAGGTGTGACCTCGGCCATGCCGCAAAGCTCCGGGTCTTCGGGCAGCGGCGGTGGCGGTTTTTCTGGCGGCGGCGGCGGTGGTGGAGGCGGCGGCGGCTGGTAAAAAAGCTGCGCCGTCTAACGCCCGCGCAGGTTGTCCCGGTTCAGTTGATCGCTTTTTGTCACACCCATCAGTTTCATCTCGCGCTCAATTTCGGTACGCAGATTGCCCAGCGCGCGTGCGACACCAGCCTCACCAGCGGCAGCGAGCGGGTAGAGATAGTAACGGCCGCCAGAGACAGCCTTTGCGCCCACTGATAGAGCTTTCAAAACATGCGTCCCGCGCTGTACCCCGCCTTCGCAAATGACATCAATCTCGTCGCCGACCGCGTCGCAAATCTCGGCGAGTTGATCAAACGGCGCGCGCGCCCCGTCGAGTTGTCGGCCGCCATGGTTGGAGACCATGATCCCGGTGCAGCCTATGTCGACAGCGCGTCTCGCGTCCTCGACGCTCATAATGCCTTTCAAGGCGAATTGACCGTCCCATTTCGTGCAAAGTGTTTCCGCGTCTTTCCAGTTCATTGTCTGGTCGAGCAGGGATGAAAAATACTCGCCGACAGAGACCGCAAGATTTGTCCCCTGGCTGACATGTTCGGACAGATGCGGCATGTCGAATTTTTCTTTGGTCAGAAAATTCCACGCCCATGATGGATGTGCTGCGAAGCTGAACAATGAGCCAGGCGTCAGACGCGGCGGCGAGGTAAAGCCGGTCCGCAAGTCGCGTTCTCGATTGCCGCCGGTAATTGTATCCACGGTCAGTGCCATGACATTGAATTTTGCTGCGCGCGCGCGTTCGAGCAAAGCGTCATTCAAACCGCGATCCTTGTGGAAGTAGAATTGAAACATTTTCGGGCCAGGCGCGAGCTCTGAAATCTCCTCGACGGCAACAGTCGCCAAGGACGAGACACCAAACATCGTGCCGTATTGCGAGGCGGCTCGGGCGACGGCGCGCTCGCCATCATGATGAAACAGAGGCTGCAGCGCGGTTGGGGCGCAATAGAACGGCATGTCGAGTTTTTGCCCCATCACCTCGACGGACATGTCCACGGTTTCAACATCGTTGAGAACGCGTGGCACCAGATCCACATCGTCATAGGCAGCGGTGTTTCGACGATAGGTGACTTCGTCGTCGGCTGCGCCATCAATGTAATTGAAGATCGGTCCCGGCAGTCGCTGTTTGGCGAGCTGCCGGAAATCTCCGAAATTGTGACAATCCTTCAAGCGCATACCGGCCCATCCTGAGAAACAAGGTTGGCTATACCTAGACCAGAAACCCGAGCGGCGTCGATTGCCGACGTCGCGCTAGCCTGGACTTGCCGCAGAGCCCGCAAGCAAGCCGCCATCCAGCGTTAGTGTCTCACCGGTCATATAGGTGGCGCCATCGCCAGCAAGCATGACGGCGACTGCGGCAACTTCAGCGGGATCACCAAATCGCTTAAGCGGCGTGTCTGCGACCAGCGCCGCCATTCTCTCATCGCGGTCAGGGCCGTCGCCGATCATAGGCTCCCAGATCGGTGTGAGAATAGCAGCAGGCGCAATGGCATTACAGCGGATCGCCCATCCTTGCTGCGCACAGTACAGGGCTACGGAGCGCGTATGATTGATCATCGCCGCCTTGGAACTGGCATAGGCCGCAGCGCCGGGTATGCCGACCAGGCCGGAACGTGATGAGATATTGATGATGCTGCCTGTGCCGGTTGCTTTCATTGCCGCAATCGCCGTGCGGCATCCTAGAAAGGTGCCGTCGAGATTGACTGCATGGACGCGACGCCAGGCTTCGAGCGACGCATGTTCCGGATCGTGAACAAGCTCACCGCTTTCCAACCCGGTAATGCCGGCATTATTGACCAGGATATCGAGTTTCGGGTGTGCATTGAGGACATCCGCCCAGTCCGCTTCGGTGCGGACGTCCAAGCGGTGAAATTCAGCACCAATGGCATCAGCGGCGGTCTGGCCTTCGGTCTCCAGAATATCTGTCAGGATGACTTTAGCACCTTCATCAATGAAGGCCTTGGCGATTGCTGCACCGATCCCGCGGGCGGCGCCTGTGACAAGTGCGGTTTTGTTGTGTAGATTGGGCATGAAAGAACTTTCGAACAAAAATGAATTTTCGCGCAGCTAACGCGCGTTTGGCAAAATCAATTTTTCCGGAAAACCGGTGTCGCTAGTTCATTATACTTCGAATGCTCCGTCCGTGTTGGGCCACTTATCGCCGGTGCGTGTTTTACGTCAACTGGATTTTCGGGCATAGTGCGGATCTCAGGATGGAGGGCGTACAAATGACCGAGAAACAGAGAATCACCGGACTGGGCGGGTTCTTCTTTCGGGCCAAGGATACGAAAGCTCTGGCCGCCTGGTATGATGAGAATTTTGGCATAGATCAGGTCCCCAGCGATTATGGCACGCAGCCCTGGCATCAAAATGAAGGACCGACTGTGTTCGCGCCTTTCAGCGCAGATACGACCTATTTCGGTGAAGATATGTCGAAGACATTCATGCTGAATTTTCGCGTCGAGAATCTCGAAAAAATGGTCGCGCAGCTGCGGAGCAATGGCAATGAGGTCACGATGGATGAGGGCAACCCTTATCCGAACGGCTTGTTCGCGAACGTTGTTGATCCTGAAGGAAACCCGATTCAATTGTGGGAACCTCAGCACAATCCGAGCTAGTTGGTTTCCAGGGGTTGCGGGCGATGGACCAAAGTCACCAGCACCCATGAGACAATCATCAGCAAATACCAGCTGCCGAGCTTCTGTAGTGACACCATGTGCCACCCAGCGTCCTGGCCGGGATAGAGCCAGGTCTGAGTGAATGTGCCGATATTCTCAGCAATCCAGATGAATAGACTGACCAGGAAAAAGCCAAGCAATAGCGGCATCTGATGCTGCCAGCGCCAAACCCGATAATGGACCTGACAGCGGAAGAAAGCGAGCGCGGTCAGGGCGAACAGGCCATACCTTATGTCCCAGGTAAAATGGTGGCTGAAAAAGTTCACATAAATCGCTGTCGCGAGCGCCATCGTGCTCCAGAGCGGCGGATACCGGGTCCAGCGAAACTCGAACAGCCGGGCGCAGCGCGCGAAATAAGATCCGACAGCGGCATACATAAAGCCTGAGAAAAGCGGCACGCCGCCAAGCCGCAACACATTTTCTTCCGGATAGATCCATGATCCAGCTTCGGTCTTGAACACTTCCATTCCGGTGCCCACCAGATGAAAGATCAGAATGACAACAGCTTCGCTAGGCCGCTCCAGTCTGGTGGCCAGAAACAGGATTTGAATGGCGACTGCGTAAACCACGAGAAAGTCATATCGCGCAATCGGCGCGGTATCTGGATAGGCGTAATGCGTCACGATGATTCCGAGCAGCAGCAGCCCGCCAAACAGGCATGCCCAGGCCTGCTTAATTCCGAACACCAAGAATTCTACCAGTGCCTGGGAGAGCCACGTGGGTAGTGCACGTTCGAGCCAGCGCTCGATCGGCGGTATTGCGAGGCTGAGTACCTCATCGACGCGAGAATCAGGTGAACGAGCCATGAGATCTATGTTTCGCCCGGACATGAGCATTTAGCGACCCAATCGCGCCCGAAATGCGTCATAGCCGAAATCGCTCAGCATCTCGATTTTTCCGTCTTCGTGGCGGATGGCGAGATTGGCGAGCGGATTGCCATTGAACGTGTTGGTTTTCACGAATGTGTAGTGCATCTGATCCATGAAGATGATCCGATCGCCGGGGACTAAGGGCGCAATAAATGAGTAATCCCCGATCACGTCGCCGGTCATACAGGTGCGTCCGGTGAGGCGGTACGTATGCGCCAACTCTTCCGCCGCGCCAGCGCCGACAATGTCAGGCCGATAGGGGACTTCCAGGACGTCTGGCATATGCGTCGACGCGCTGGCATCGAGCAATGCAATATTGCCGTCATTCCAGTGCAGGTCGATGACGCTGGCATGCAGTTCGCCTGTATTGACGACCAGGCCGCCGCCAGGTTCGAGAATGACATCAAGCGCAAATCGCTGCCGGAAGGCTTTGATGGCGCTGATCAACGCTTCGACATCATAGCCGGGCTTATTGATGAAATGCCCGCCGCCAAAGTTCACCGTGCTGACCTGGGCGAGATAGGGGGCAAATCTATCGGCGACATGTTCGATCAGACCGACAGATCCTTCTGCCAGGCTTTCACACAAGGCGTGGACATGAAAAATGTCGACTTGGCTCCAGTCAATCTGGTCCAGCTTATCCGGCACTTCACCGAACCGGGACATCGGCGCACATGGATCGTACAGCGCCCCGCCAAGTGTGGCATTGGAATAGCCGGGATTGACTCGCAATCCGATCTTGGCGCCGGCTGCCCGGGCAATAGGACCGTATTGGTCTAATTGCGCAGCGGAGTTGAAATAGATGTGTTGTGCCGTTTTGCTCAGGCGCTCAACCTCTCCCGGCGCATAAGCGGGTGAGTAGACATGAACCTCTTTGCCGAATGCTTCCGCGCCGAGCCGGGCTTCCTGTTCGCCGCTGGCCGTTGTGCCATCAAGATAGTCGCGCATCATCCCGAACGCCGCGGGTAGTGCGAAGGCCTTGGTCGCGAGCAGAATCTGACAGCCCGCCTCCTGGCGGATTTTTTGCGCTGTTTCCAGATTGGCGCGCAGCCGCGCCATATCGAGGACAAAACAAGGGGTGGGAAGCGTATCGAAGGTCATAGCGCGCATTTGCGCTCTTATTCTTCATCGATCAAGCGGCCATTTTCATCGCGGCGTTCCGGACCGCGAATCCGCACTTTGCCATCGCCGAATGGATCGTCGCGATCTTTCAAGGCCTGTTTCAAACCGACAGTGCCAGCATGTTTGACGAAAGCTCTGGCGCTGGCGGCCTGGTGCCCGCGCGCGTCATTCTCTACGGCATAGCGCTGCAGCGTCCGGGCGCCCATCAATTCGAGCCCCATGTTCACAGCGCGCTTATTCGCTGCGAGAATGTCCGGGTCGATCAATGCAAACCGGTCAGCAAGGCCTTCGACTTCGGCCTCCAACAGATCCGCTGGAACTGATTTCAGTGCAAATCCGATCTCAGCCGCTTGCGTTCCGGAAATACTATCGCCGGTTAGCAGCAAACGTTTGGTCCATTGCGGACCAAGATTGTGCAGCCAGAATTGGTTCGGCAGTGCGCCCAGATCGCGCCCCGCGGGAAAGCCGATCTCTGCATCATCGGCGACAATCACCATATCGCACAGCAAAGCCAGGTCCGTACCGCCAGCTTTGCAATGGCCATGCACCTGCGCAATCACGGGCTTGTGCATATCAAACGCCGTCATCCGGTAGCGCTGAGCGCGTTCGAGTTGCCAGATATCATCGTCGACGCTTCTCTGCCCTCGATACGGTGCGTCAGGATTTTCTGCTTGCATACGCGACACGGGCACACTGTCGCCGCCAGCCAGATCATAGCCCGCGGTGAAGGCTCGGCCAGCGCCTTTGATGATTGCGCAATGGACGTCCTTGCGGGCGTCTGCGTCCCATAGAGCCTCTGACAATTCGGCCTGCATTTTCAGGCTCATGGCATTTAGTTTGTCGGGCCGGTTGAGGGTTATTCGGGCGCGCCCGGACTCAATTTCATAGAGAATAGTATCGAACATGTGTCAGACCTTAGGGCGAGGCGTCAGTATTGACTAGGATTTCAAGCGATTGAGGAATTTCACTTGTAATATCCAAAAAACTAGATATATAGATATTATGACTGATATCAAAGCTGCAAATTCTTTTGCTGCCCTCGGGCATCAAAGCCGCGTTGCCATTCTGCGCTTGCTGGTTCAGGCCGGTGATGAGGGCCTCTCGGTGTCGCAAATGCGCACCCATCTCGAAATGCCCGCGACAACATTTGGCCACCATTTGAAAGCGATGGCCGAAGCGGGTCTTGTCACGCAAACCAAGCGGGGCAGGTCTTTGATTTCGACAGCTAATTATGCCGCGCTTCAAAGCCTGATCGACTTTCTGATGGAAGATTGCTGCCGCGGCGTCTTTTCCCCTCTGACCTCTGCCAAACTGGAGACCACATGAAACGGATTCATATACATATTAGCGCCGCAGATCTCGCCGCAACCAAGCAGTTTTATGCGGCATTATTCGGCCAGGCGCCAAATGTCGACGAGCCGGACTATATGAAATGGATGCTTGACGATCCTTGTCTCAATCTCGCGGTGAGCCAACGCGACGGCGCGACCAGAGGCGTCGATCATGTCGGCATTCAGGTTGACAGCGACGCGGCCCTTGAGGCGGTCAATGCGTCCTTACAGGCAGCAGAGCAATCAACTTTGGCCGAGCCTGGCGCGCAATGTTGCTACGCAGAATCCAACAAGCATTGGGCCCGCGATCCACAAGGCGTGGTCTGGGAAATGTTTCATACGATGGACTCGATCCCGACCTATGGACACGATTTGCGCGATGAGATCCCGCACACGCCAAAACCCGTTTCAGCCGGCGGATGTTGCTAGGCTGCCGGGCACATTGGCCGGGATTTGCTCGCATCAGCGGGAACATAATCCAGCTGCTGCAAGCTGATCGCAAAATCATCAACATAGGCGCATGGCTTTTCGCCTTGTTCGAACTGCGTCTGCGCGACGAATGTATCTGAGCCGGGTCTGGTAAACGTCACAAAGGGTGACCAGACCCGGTGCCAGCCGCGCTCACGAGCGATATCTGTGACACCCAAACGTTCAGCCAGCGCGGCGCCAGCGGGGGCGCGGACGTGCAGGTGCAAAACACTGATCTGGAAATCCGCGCCCTTGTTCGGCAAGCTGTTACGCTGGGTCTTTGACAGCGTGTTGGTGACAAAGTCGCGGGTTGTACGCGGATTGTTCGGATCCATTTCGTCTTGCGCGAATTTCTTGCAATAGGGGCATTCCTCGAAGCCCCAGATGACCATGAGGGGGTTGTCCGCCTCGGTCGCGGACCGCACAGCGGCAGCATAGAGTGCATTCGGATCGATACAGGCGCGATAAGTGGCGTCAACGACATCTGACGCACAGCCAGGCGCCGGCGTAAAGTCGGCATAGTCGATGGCCGGAACGAAGAGTGGCTGATCAGGGTCAATTGAGGTCTGACCGGAACACGCAGCGAGGATGAATGAGACTGCAACCAGCAGGCCGCTGAGGACGGAACGTTTCATTGTCATATTCCCTGAAAGAGATTTCGCACGTCCGTGCGCGGTTTTCAGGCAGGGATCAACCGGCCACACGAAAACGTGTTCGGTTCAAGTCTCCACCTCAAACAGGTCGTCCTGCTTGCCCGTCGGTACATCAATCACATGCCAGGGCAGGCCGCGTTTTGCGACATCTTCCAGGAATGGTTTGGCCGGAAATTGTTCGACATTGAACACGCCTGCGCCAGACCATTCGCCTTTGAAGAACATGGCGGCGCCTGAAACAGGTGGCACGCCGGTCGTATAGCTGACGGCTTGGGCGGAGACTTCTTTATTCGTCTCGGCATGGTCGCAGACATTGTAAATCATCTTGGTCACGGGCTGACCGTCTTTGGTGCCGCGCAAAATAACGCCGATAGAAGTCTTGCCGGTATAGCCCTCTGCCAGCGTGCTTGGGACAGGCAGCAAGTCTTTCAGAAATTCCATCGGAATAATATCCATGCCTTTGTGTTTGATAGGCTCAAGACCAATCAGGCCGATCGATTTGAACACGTCCAAATGCTTGATGTATTCTTCGCCAAAGGTCATCCAGAAGCGGATCTGCTTGAGGCCTTTAATGTGTTTGACCAGGCTTTCCTCTTCCTCGTGATAGATGAGGTAGGACATTTTCGGGCCAACTTCCGGATAGTCGATCATCGTGCGGATGGAGAGCGCCGGGATTTCGATCCATTCCCCGTCTTTCCAGTACCGCCCGTCCTGGGTGACTTCGCGCAGATTGATTTCCGGATTGAAATTGGTTGCGAACGTTTTGCCGTGATCGCCAGCATTGCAGTCGACAATGTCAATGTATTCGATCTCGTCGAACAGGCCCTCTTGCTGGGCATAGGCGCAGTAAATATTGGTGCAGCCCGGATCAAAGCCGCAGCCGAGGATCGCGGTGAGGCCTGCTTGCTTGAAGCGCTCCTGATAGGCCCATTGCCAGTGATATTCGAACTTCGCGACGTCGCGCGGTTCATAATTTGCGGTGTCCATATAATGGGTCTTGGTGGCGAGGCAGGCATCCATGATCGGCAAGTCCTGATATGGCAGGGCCATATTGATCACGAGATCGGGTTTCACTTTCTCGATCAGGGCAACGGTTTCGGCGACATTGTCAGCATCGACTTGTGCAATCTCGATCGGGGTCTGGCACAGGGCCGCCACTGCCTCGCATGACACCAACCGGCGAGACGCCAGAGTGATGTGCTTGAACGTTTCCCGGTCCATGGCACATTTCTGCGCGACAACAGATCCAGCGGCGCCAGCGCCAATAATCAAAACACGATCCATATTCAGATAACCCTGTAAGCAATCAAAGATGAAGTTTGGCATGTACTGAACTTATTCGGCATATGCCAGACCCATTTTCGACATCAAGCAGGCACGAACCTGTTGCGAAAACAGGAGATTGCGCATGTTCTTTCTATCAGTAGCTTTCGCTGCGGAAATAGGTTAAGAGCGCCGCTTGCTTTCGAACCGGAGGGGTTTCATGGCCTATCGGCATTTCATTGATCTGTGGCAGCTAGAGGCGAGCGAGTTACGTGCTATTCTTGACCAGGCCCATGCGATGAAGCGTGCCCGACAAGGCTGGCCGAAAGGCAAAGTCGACGCGGACGCACCGCTCGAAGGGCATACAATGGCGATGATCTTTGAGAAGAATTCGACGCGCACACGGTTCAGCTTTGAAGCTGCGATGCGTCAGCTGGGCGGCGACTCGATCATTGCGACGGCGTCAGACATGCAGCTCGGCCGCGGCGAAACCGTCGAAGACACAGCGCGTGTTCTCAGCCGCTATGTCGATATGGTGATGCTACGAGCGAACAGTCACAGCGACTTGGAAATCTTCGCTGAAGCCGCGTCCGTGCCCGTGATTAATGGTCTGACAGATCGATCTCACCCGTGTCAGATCATGGCCGATCTGATGACCCTGGAAGAGTCCGGAATTAACCTTCAAAGCGCCCGTCTCGCCTGGGTTGGAGATGGCAATAATGTCTGCTCCAGTTTCATTCACGCCGCGCCGAAATTCGGCTTCTCGTTCGCTGTCGGTACACCCGACCGGTTTGCACCGGACGAGGACGATGTCGCCATTTCACGCGAGTTGCAGGGCCGTATCGATCTTTATGATACTGCTGAAGAAGCCGTCGCTGGCGCCGATGTGGTGATCACCGATACATTCGTGTCGATGGGTGACAAAGACGGTCCAGCCCGCTTGGCGGAACTTGATCCATTCGCGGTTACCGATGAGTTGATGGATATCGCGCAAGGCGGCGCGAAATTCTTGCACTGCTTGCCAGCTCATCGCGGTGAAGAAGTCGACGCTGAAATTATTGATGGGCCGAACTCTCTGGTCTGGGACGAAGCTGAAAATCGCCTGCACGCGCAAAAAGCGATTATGCGCTGGTGTCTGTATAAATAAGTGGCTGATCCGATCGACATATTGATCGATGCTGATGCCTGTCCGGTCAAAGACGAGACCTACAAAGTCGCGCTTCGCCATCAAGTGCCCGTCACGCTCGTTTCGAACAGTTTCCTGCGCGTGCCCGCCCACCCGCTGATCAAACACGTGACGGTTAGCGACGGTTTCGATGCCGCAGATGATCATGTCGTCGACCTCGCGCATCCGGCGAGCGTTGTTGTCACAGCTGATATCCTCCTCGCGGAGCGTGCCTTGCAGAAAGGCGCGATTGTGCTCGGACCGACGGGTAAGCCGTTTACCGAAAACTCGATCGGCGGGGCCATCGCGACGCGCGCCATCATGGCCGACTTACGGGCGGGCGGCGATCAGGTGGGCGGCGCCGCGCCGTTCTCGAAAGCTGATCGCTCGCGTTATCTGTCAGCCCTGGACGAAGCGCTGAACAGGCTGAAGCGGCAAACCCGCTAAGCCGGCTCGCGCGTGCGGTCCGCCGCCCATGCGAGAAAAGCCAAAAGGCTAAATGCAATCAGCGCCATAATCGCGAATTGTGGGATTGCAGGCGGGTGATCCACCGGCAGATGATTGTAGACCTGCAGTGCGAGCATGAACCCAATCAGCAGCCATGGCGCGAACCGCCCAATCGGGCCTTTTGGCTTGGTGTGCGCCAGATACAAAGCGCCGCCGATCAGCAGCAGGCCAATTTCGACGACTTGTGTCCAGAGCAGGCTGTTCCAGAGGCCGAGGCCGACTTTCGGGCCGTTAAACCACAGGGCCAGATCCGGGCCATGGGCAATCAAATCCGTAATCCAATGGCTGAACACGGCGAGACCAATAATCACGCCAGCTGTCACGGCTTTGGCGCCCTTGCGCAGAGCGGCATACAGGGCGCCTGCGGCAATCGCCCAGATCACAGCGGCGACAAGCGAATGGGTATATGGCATGTGATGCAAGTCGAGTATCGAGGCCTGCATAAAGCCAGGTGTGACGTTAAACTTTTCAATCCCCAGCAAGACCAATCCGGCCCAGGCGAAGTCGACGAGCTGCACCGCGACGAAGAGCTGCCAAAGCGGTATGGCTGGCTTTGCAGCGCGCGCTGCGAGCGCTGCACCATAATGGCCAATAAACATTGTTGTATTCCTCCCGGACCGATGATGCGGGTGCATTTGATCTGGGTCAACAGTCTGGCCCGCCGCAGACGCCAGCGCAGGGATCGGCGGAACCGCGGTCTGGACAACTCTACGGGTGTCATCCTGGAAAGCTCGCAAGAGCTTGTCCGGGATGACAAGGAGAAATGCGCTCTCCTTCGTGCGGTCCTCACAGCGGATCTGCGGTGCTTTAGCCCGTTCAAAGTCGCCGCGCATGTCCGTCCCTTTCGCTTGCTTCTAAAACCCACTAAGAGGCGCGCATGAATGGAATTCTTCTTGTTGCAATTGGCGGGGCGATTGGCGCCTCCATGCGCTATGGTGTTGGCCTTGCTTTTACCGAGCATGGTGGGGAGTCTGGGGCTTGGGCAACACTATTTGTGAACGTCGTGGGGAGTTTCATCTTGGGCGCCTTGATGGGCTGGTTCACCAGTCGCGAGCTGGCGCTCGAGAATACGCTCTGGCTACTCTTCGGGGTGGGGATGATGGGCGCCTTCACAACATTCTCAGCCTTCTCACGCGATACCGTGCATATGTTCATGACCGGCGAGCTGATGAAGGGATTGGTCTTTGCGGGCCTGAATATGGTCGGGGCTCTGGCGGCATTTGCGGTCGGGCTTCTCGCTTTGAAAAGGTTGCTCGCATGAGCCGACAAGTGATTACCGAAACCGTCAGTGACAAAGAAGGCGGTGTGCGCCTTGATCGCTGGGTCAAACGGCGTATGCCGATGACGCAAGGCGAGTTGGCAAAACTGTTGCGAACCGGACAGATCCGCGTCGATGGCGCGCGGGCAAAAGCCAATACGCGGCTCGAAGCCGGCATGATTGTGAGGTTGCCGCCCTTCACGTCGAAGACAACCAAAGATGGCGACATGCCGTGGAGCGCGCCTTCCAAACCGAATGCCCAGG
>CAYGUD010000019.1:0-16227 GCA_964352865.1 uncultured Hyphomonas sp. | reverse complement strand
TGTCGAGCCAGCCTGAAGGCGCTCAATTTGGCTGGGGCGGGAAGTTTGCTGACGCTGCGCTGAATAGCGGTGCGAATAGCGGCAGCCGGGATTTCACGGCGATTACAAGCCTTGGCAATGAACTTTATCTGACCGGTCAGGAGACCCAGCCCTACCAAATCGGTCTGAATGGCGCCCCCGCGATTGATGCGTTGGGCCTGTTCGATGATGGACGCAACACGTCTGACGGCGAAGCACGCTATCAATTGCTGCGCGAACATTTCGAGGCGCTTCAGTTCAATTCGCCGAACCTGATTGAGCGCGACATCGCCAATGCGATGCGCACGGCACTGTCGACCAATGAAACCTTTAACTCAGCGCTTCAGACTCTGCAGCCATTCTCCGCGTCTTTTGGCAACAGCTCTCTTGGAAGCCAGCTTCGCGCGGTTGCCAATACGATCGCCATTCGCGATGCCTTGACCGTCAATCGGCAAGTATTCTTCGTCGCGCTTGGCGGCTTTGACACCCATTCCAGCCAAGTTGGAAACTTGCCACGTCTGCAGCGCGAAATCGATGAGAGTGTCGTCGGCTTCCACCAGGCCATGCAGGAACTTGGTCTCAGCAATGATGTGACTTTGTTCACAGCTTCGGATTTTGGCCGCACGATGTCTGTCAATGGCGACGGGACCGACCATGGTTGGGGGGGGCACCATTTTGTTGTAGGCGGCGCGGTTCAAGGGGGTCAGATCTATGGCGACATTCCGCCTTACGAACTGGGTCATGATCTCGATGCTGGAAACGGTCGACTGATTCCAACAACGTCCGTAGAGCAATTTGCCGAGCCGCTCGGCAGATGGTTCGGCCTGGACGATACCGAAATCGCTGGCGCTTTGCCTAATCTCTCGAACTTTGGCGGTGCAGGCCTGAACTTCGTTTAGCGCTCTACTGTCTACCACAAAACTTGCTTATGCGCGCTTGCAGGGGTGTCCCTCTGCAGGTTTGCGCATGAGATTTGTCATCCTGTCTTGTCAGCTTTCTCATCCACCGACTTTGCTGGTCGCTTCTGGAACAAAGTTTGCGTAAGAGGATGTGTGGGACGTGATCTTCTGCACGCTTCTTGATTTGGACCGCGCCTGGCGCAAAGTAGAAAACACGGCACGATGAAAATCCCAACCCTGACCATCGTTAAATCCGTCGCCTGGAATTCCGTCGGCAACATGGTTGGAATTGTCTGTACGCTAATCTCGTTGATGATCATGTCGCGCTTGCTGACGCCGGCCGATTTCGGGCTGTTTGGTATTGCCATGGTCGTGCTGCTTATGGCCGAAGGGTTTTGCTATGGCGAAGCGCAGGACTCGTTGATTCAGCATAAAAACACCAACTCGAAGCACATCAATACGCTGCATGCCGCCTCGACCATAATTTCCGTCACTGTGTTTGCCGGATTGTTCATCGCGGCGCCTTTCCTGGCTTCCATCTTCAGCCAACCTGATCTTGTGCCGATCATCCGAGCGATTGCGTGCATCCTCCTCGTCGGTCCGTTGAGCGCGACAAGCGCCGCTTTGCTGATCCGCGAACTGGAGTTTAAAAAAATCACTGCCGTCGACATTGCTGGCACAATTATACCGGCGATCATCGGCGTCACTTTGGCCTACTATCTGAGATCAGCCTGGGCGCTGGTCTGGCTGGAACTTTCCCGCCGCCTCATTCGCTGTCTGATGTTCACGATTATGGCCAAGTACCGGCCACGCTATGAATTTGACATCGCGAGTTTCAAAGAGCTTTTCAGCTTTGCAGGCTACTCGACCTTGCTGGGCTTTGCCGTCGCAATCCAGCGGGCGACGCCAGGCGCGATTATCGGCTGGGCCATGGGCACGGCGCCGCTCGGCCTGTTCAATATGGCCTTGCGTTTCTTTGAACAGGCGCGGCAAGCCCTGATCACGCCATTTGCCGCTGTGGCTTTCCCGGTGTTTTCGAAAGCCCAGGCGACGCGCGAGGAATTGCACCGCGTGATCAAGGATTCATCGACCATTGCGATGTACCTGGTTTTGCCCGCCTTTCTCGGCGCCCTGGTTCTGGCGCCCTTGCTGGTCCCGCTTCTGTTTGGTGACCAATGGACCGGCGCGGTTCGCACGACCCAGCTGGCGCTCTTGCTGGGTCCATTGACGATGATCGAAGACATCAACAATAACCTGCTGAAAGGTATTGGGCGTCCCGTACTGGTGGCCCGGATTACCATTGTCAGCACGATATTCACGGCCGTCGGAGTGTTCCTGGTATCTGGCCTCACCATCGAAGCGGTCATGAGTATCCTGATTGCTCAGAAAGTCCTTGCTGTGACACTGGCGACGATCATGGCCAAGCAATTTGCCGGCTACAGTTTCACAGATCAGTTTTTGCCTCTGAAACTACCGGCGCTGAGTGCGCTGAGCATGGCCGGGATCGTATGGGCTGCGAAACTCGCGCTTCCCGCCAGCCTGCCGGCGATTGTGCAAGTTGGTATTCTGGTTTCGATTGGTGTTGCCGCCTATCTGGCGCTGGTCCGGTTCTTCGCCCCAGATGTGCCGAAGGCGGCAATTCAATTGCTCAAGGGCGCCCGTTCAGCGTCTTAGTCACGGCCAAAGCAGCTAAGCTCCTCTTGCCTTTCCGGACTATAGGACAAGCATCGATATTGCGCTTTTGCGCCCGGGTTGAAATCCGCCGGGCCATGCCATTGGGGTAAACTTCCCGTCCACATATTCATCATGATTTTTGACGGCAATTCGGGAATCTTGGCCGGATCTTCCAAACGGTGCACCAGTTCACCATCAATGTACCAATGAACATAATCCGGCTGCCAATCGAAACCATAAGTATGAAACGCTTCGCTCGCATCAAATCCCAGCGCATGGCGTTTTGAACCATGCGAGCTGCCGTCATGGAAGACATTGAATTCGACATGATCGGTGCGGTTGCCAACAAACTCGATATCAACTTCATCATGCGCAGTGCCATAGAATGGTCCGGTATAAGTGAACATTGAGGACACCAGGCCTGACCCCTTGGCGATCTTCATCTCGACTTCATAATAGCCATAATGAAATGTTGGATCGGTCGACACTTCAGCGGCATCCCAGAACCAGTCGTCAGGCTGCCAGTCCTTTTTCAATTGGATGCTGAGATCCATTCCCTCATCGGAAAAGCTCACGCTCGAGGCGCGAAAATCATTCTTCCACTGTCCGGTCGGCACATCATGATTGGCGATGTACCACCCGTCACCGATCTTTTGCTTGGTGAAGTCTATCAGAAAGGCCTGATTGGACTCGAGCGCCGGATGGATCGGGGGTAGCGCCGGGACTTCAGGTTCAACTGGCACTTCAATCTCGACCATTGCTTCTGGGACAGGCGCATCGGAATCGCCAGCTTGACCGCAACTGACCAGCACAAACGGTATCGCTGTGAACACTAGAGAGAAACGAATCTGCATTCCATAAGCCCTTTCGGATCAGAACAGGCTGACCATCACCGCAAAGCGCCGGAACCCACCAAGAACGTTCAATATCGTCCCCACCCGTCAGGGTCCACCAGACTCTTCTCTAGGTTGAGCCCGCTTTCTTTAGTATCTCCGGAAAAGCGCGTATAAAACAAAACGCTAGCATCGCCATAGCGGGCCAGTTCAGCACAAGACCGGGATCAATTTCCATAAGCACGCCAAACCCGAAAATTACAAATACGATGCGCACGGCCTGGCTCAACAGATAGTCAACCGATCCACCCGACCGGCGCACAGCATAAAGCGACCAGGTCCGAACGATGTGGGCGTAGACGAGGATCAGGCCAGCTGCAGGGATTGAGAAAAACACCACAAACCCGAGATATTTGACCATATGCAGCGGCGCATAAATGTAGACGCGCCAAAGTAATGGCGCTTGATTGAACGCCCAGAAAACGAGCCGCGCCAGCACCATGACACCCAGCCACGCGGCGCTCAAGACAGCAATACCTTGCCAAAGTGGCAGCGCCGGCGAAACATATATGTGGGCGAGGGCTAATGCCCGCCCTTCTGTCCCGAGAACCAGCACGCCGAGAACCGTCAATATCAACGCATAAATCCAGGCGTGCGGAAACAATTTATAATTGCGGTACTTGAAATAGCTTTTCGAGAGCTTTGGATTGCTCTCTTTCAACTCTCCGACCCGGTCATTCTCGGCATAGCCAAGTTCATAAGTCAGGATCAGCGCCAGGAATAATAGCGTCAGACACGCCCAAAGCGACGGGTTCCAGGCCAAGGTCGGCAACCCAAACGCCAAAAGCACAATTGGTAATTCTTCCAGCAAGACCTGTTTGACAAAGAAGCCAGGCGTACGTTTGATCTTCGCGGTATAGAAGAACGGGATATAGGGCTGGCGATACGCGTAACTATCATGGTCGGCTTCGACATGGATGGTTTCACCGACAGCCGCATCGATATCGGCATCATCATCGAGATTGTCCGTCATCAAAACATCCTTCGGGCCGGGGATTCGACCATGCGTTTCAAGCATGGCAATCTTCCCGAGTCGACGATCTTTTGGTCCCGATTTGATACGCGGCGCGACGATTTCACAAGTTGCGAATTCTGTGTCTCGAAGCAGCGCGGAAATAATCTCATGAGACCCAAAGCTGACAATTGTGATATCTTCACGCGGCACCGCTTTGAGCCGATCAACAACGTCCAGATTTATGTGCTCTCTGGCGATCTCCGGCGCGATTTTTCTAAACCTCGAAAGCGCAAATGGATTGAGCAGCATAAGCAGGCGAACCTTCAACGCATCTTCCCAGATAAATCGCCGGCGTGCACTGGCGCCGGTTAGCCGCAACAGGTAAGAGACCGCCGCGATCAGCGGCCAGATCAGAGCGAACGGGCGCGCGACGCGCAGAAATTCCTGGGTTGAGTTCGACCGCAGCAATGTATGATCAAAATCGACATAGAATCTTGGTGTGTCCATGGCATCCGATTTCGCCACTTGCGGCGGGCACTCCTCGGACTTTCCGATTTCTCTACTCACAGACGTCTCCCAAGATGAAACACACGACTTGGCCTTGCAAATCTGACCGCCATTAATCAACGGCCATAGTTTGGCACCGATTTCGCAGTAATTCTTGCAATTGCGTCACCTCAAAACACAAGTTTCGCTAACGGGAAAGAAAATGCTGGTCCAGCCGGAACAAAAAAAGAGCTCCGACTCGGTTATCGCCGTTGTGCCCACGTTTAACGAAGCGGCGCATATCGAGACATGCATCCGGTCTCTGGCGACCGGTTCGGCGAAATCGATTCCGATGCTGATCGTTGATGGCATGAGTACTGACGGCACGCAGGCGATCGTTGAAGGCCTGAAAGCAGAATTCCCGAACCTTGAGCTGATGGACAATCCCAAACGCTTGCAATCGGCGGCGCTCAACCTGGCGACCAAACACCGGCTGGCCAGTGGCAAAGATTACATGGTGCGGTGTGACGCCCACTCAAAATATCCGGCAGATTTTATTCAATCCGTGACCAACAGTCTGGCCACGACGGGGGCGGCCTCTGTGGTCACTGTCATGGATGCCAAGGGTACGACTTGCTTCGAACGCGCCAATGCCTGGATTGTTGATACACCGCTAGGGTCTGGCGGCTCAGCGCATCGCGGCGGCACGAAATCCGGTTATGTCGATCATGGACATCATGCAGGTTTCGACCTCGACTGGTTCAACAAGCTTGGCGGCTATGACGAAACATTCTCGCACAATGAGGATGCAGAATATGACCGAAGACTGACCGAGGCTGGCGGCGAGATCTATCTCGATGCAGATATTCGAATCGAATATGTCCCGCGTGGATCGTTGAGCAGCCTGGCGCGCCAGTATTTTAATTATGGCAAAGGGCGGGCTCGGACCACGCTGAAACACAATGCGCCACCAAAACTCCGCCAAATGCTGCCCGTTGCTGCATTTGTGGGTTGCGTGTTGGGTTTGCTTGTTGCGCCAATCTTTCCGTTAAGTATAAGTGTCCCCGGGACGTATGCCACACTCATAGTGCTCGTATCTGCCTATTTCATGGTAGCAAAGCGCTCCTTGTGCGGAATTTGGGCCGGTCTAGCGATGGCGGGGATGCACTTGTCGTGGGGCGCGGGCTTTTTGACACAACTGGCGCGCATGCTCTCAAGAAATTCACGCGGCGCTGGTCCGCAACACGATCAAATTCACCGAGAACCGGTGGCTCAAAGAAAGACACAGAAAAATGTCTCAAACCGTTAGTCTAGAACTCGCATCAGATTCTCTCTCCGGTGGTGAGTCGACGGCGGAGAATATCTTCCGCGATGTGAAATCGATTGTGAACCTCGCTTTGCGACGTTTGCTGGTGATTTCGGTGACAGCCGGGATTATTTTTACTCTGGTCGCTTTTGCAACGTTCACGCAGACGCCAACATATGTGTCGCGGGCAACTGTGATCGTCGACAGCACGCAAACCAACGTCATTGACCTGGGCGCCGTGTTGAGCGGCAGTGGTCTGAGTACAGCCGTGATTGATACCGAAGTTCGCGTCATGGGGTCGAAAGCCCTGCTCGCGAAAGTCGCGATCAATGAAGACCTGAAAACCGAGCCAGAATTCAATCCGACTTTGATCGAAGACAAGGGCCCCGGATTAATTGGCGGGATTATCTCTGCGATCGGTCTCGGCGGCGCCGAGAAAGACAAAAAACCCATCACAGACGCTGACATCCAAGAGATCGTGCTCGAAAACCTGATGCGACGTATCGCCGTCGGACGGGTTGGCACAACCTATTTGATGGAAGTCAAAGCCACCAGTACGTCACCTGAAATGGCGGCACGTCTCGCCAATGCGGTTGCTGAGCAATACAGTATCGAACAATTGGAAACCAAGCTTGAAGCGACCGAGCGTGCGACCACCTGGCTCGCGTCGAAAGTCGAAGTGCTTCAGGACGAAGTTCGCACCAAAGAAGTTCTGGTCGAAGATTTCCGATCCTCCTCAGGCCTCTTGGCGGCGCAGGGCGCGACGCTGACGGAATCAAGCATTGCCATGCTGCAGCGTCAGAAAGTCGAGATGGAACGCGATGTGGCCATGGTCCGCGCACGCTATAATAGTATGCGCCGGCAAATGGAGCGTCCGTCCGGGACCGCCTCTCTCAGTGAAGTTCTCGACTCAGTTGTGATCAACGAACTCAAAACTCAGCTTGCAAACGCGCGTCGCCAAGTTGCTCAACTTGAATCAACCCTTGGCGAACGTCACCCTGATTTGCGCGCCGCAAGAAATGAAGTCGCTGACTATGAGCAACAAATCGCTGCAGAAGTCAGCCGTATCGTCGACAATCTGCAAGTCGAGGTTGAAGTTTCAGAAGATCAGATTGCCGGTATTGACCGCAGAATTGCTCAAGCCACGAGCAATCTCTCTCGCAATAACTCGTCGCAAGTACGCCTCAATGACCTGGAACGCGATGCTGCCGCAAGCCGCGCCATTCTAGAAGAATTTGTCGCGCGGTTTAGAGAAACGCGAGAGCAAGATGGATTGATCGAATCGGATGCCAGAATTCTCTCTGACGCGTCTGTGCCAGAATCTCCCGACTCGCCGAAGAAAGTTCTCAACCTGATCATCGGTATGATGCTCGGCGGCATTTGCGGGTTCGGTCTTGCGATCGTGCTTGAGATCTTCAACAACAAAATCGGTTCCGTCGAAGATATTGAACGCAAGTTTGGTGTCCCAAGCCTCGGCGCCGTGCCATTGATCAAGTCGATCCGCTTCCTTGGTTTCGGGAATAAAATTCCGGCGGACTTCCTGGTGCAAAATCCGCTTTCTGCTTATGCCGAAGCGATGCGTTTCATGCGCGCCTCGATCGCGATTGCAGCCATGGAAGATCAGACAAAAACCGTCACCATCGCGTCCTCACTGCCGGATGAAGGTAAAACCAGTCTAACCCTCAGCCTCGGCCGCATGGCGGCGCTGTCTGGCGAGCGCACTCTGGTTATTGATGGCGATTTCCGTCGTCGTCAGCTGACCTCATCAGCTGGCCTCGATCCCGAAACAGGGCTGGTTGAGTATCTGCTTGGCGAATGTACGCTCGAAGAAACCATTTATCGCGAAGAGCACACAAATCTTGATCTGCTGGCCCTGACCCTGAACGGGCGCCAATTGCATGACGTGTTTGGCAGCCGCAGCTTCGACAAGTTGCTCGAAGAGCTGAAGCAAATGTATGATCTCATTCTGATCGATACGGCCCCGCTGCTGCTCATGGCTGAGGCTGGCGTGATTGCCAGCAAGACAGACAAGACCATCCTGATTGTGCGCTGGATGCGCTCGCGCCGTACGGCCGTGCGCCGATCGGTTGAAATGCTCAAAGGCATGAAAGCGGATGTCCTGGGCGTCGCGCTGAACATGGTCGACCTGACCCGCAAGCGTCACCACACCGAAGAAGCTGCGAACAATTCAGCCTACCGCAAATACTATTCCAGCGAACCTGGTATCGACTGGATGCCTTGGTCCAAGAAAAAGGTCAAAGTTGTGCCTTACGCCCCTAGCGTCACAGAAAACAGCAATGACAATTATGACGGTACATTCGCTCAGATGAAGTCGGTCTTGAACGATAAGGGCTAGTGGCCCGGGTTCTGCATCAGACTTGAAATGGACGAACCTGGAGACATTATGCGCGTCGCATTTTTTGGTCATGATGCATCAGATGCAGCCATTCGCCGCCGGGTGAAGAGCTTTGACGATGACGGCATGCACGTCGACGGCTATATGATGCGGCGCGGTGCGCCAGTTGATACCGCCTGGCGCAATTTTGATCTCGGCATGACGAAGCCTGGGGCCTTTGTGCACCGCGCGAAGAGTATTGTAACAGGCACGCAGCAAGCGATGAACTATCGTGCTGACTTGGCACAAGCCGATCTGATTTACGCCCGCAATCTCGATATGCTGGCCATTGCGGTCCGCGTGAAGCGAAAGCTCAAACTCGACATTCCGGTGGTCTATGAATGCCTGGACGTTCACCGCCTGCTCTGCCGCACCGACCTGATCGGCAAAATCCTTCGCGGGCTTGAGCGTCGGCTGCTGCGCGCCAGTTCGGCGCTGGTGGTCAGCTCACCGGCCTTTCTGGAACATCATTTCGAGCGCCACTATCCGGGTGAATATGAGCCGATCCTGATTGAAAACCGATTGACGGACTCCTTTACGGGCGGCGACCGGCCAAGCCTGCCTCAGATTGCGCAATCGCCGACCACAGCGAAACCGCTTCGTTTGGGATGGGTGGGCATTCTGCGCTGTCAGAGAAGCCTGGACCTTTTATGCGAAACGGCACGCCAGCTGGGCCGGGATGTTGAGATTCGCATTCACGGCATCGTTGCTGAAAATGAGATCCCGAATTTTGATCGTCAAATCGCCGCCCTCGATAATATCACATTTTTTGGCCGCTACCGCGCACCAGAAGACTTGAATGAGATTTACACAAATCTGGATGTCATCTGGTCTGGTGATTTCATGGAAGCCGGCTTCAACTCGGTCTGGTTGCTGCCGAACAGAATTTATGAAGGCGGGTTTTTCGCCACCCCATCGATCAGTCCGGCTGGAACACAAACAGCGCGATGGGTTGCCGATCACAATTGCGGGTTCTCACTGAATGAGCCATTGGAATCCGAACTTCCCGCTCTGATCAAGCAATTGGTCGCCGCGCCCGCCCCCATTGATGCTTATCGCCGCCAGCTCACAGAATTGCCGCTTGATGTATTTGTCCAGCCAGCCGGCTTGATGCGATCGACGCTTGAGCGCGTGCTCAGCACATATCGCAGCCAGCGGGGTGCATCCCAAACGACCACCTTTAAGGTGGTGTAAAGTGGAACAGCAGCACCTCATCAGCATTTGTATTTGCACTTATCGACGACCTGCCGTGGTGGAAGCCATTGCGTCGCTTGGACAGCTGGTGGTGCCTGACAATTGCACGTTGGAAATCGTCGTTGCCGACAATGACGTTGAGCCTTCTGCAAAAGATAGAGTGGAACACGCCGGCGCGGAAATTTCGATTCCGATCAAATATGTCCATGCCCCCAAACAGAACATATCTATTGCCCGAAATGCCTGTCTGGATAACGCACGTGGGGACTGGGTGGCGTTCATTGATGATGATGAAACCGTCTCAGCCAAGTGGATGAAAGCCTTGGTTACGGCCGTGCACGAGCATCAGCTCGATATTGCCTTCGGGCCCGTTTGGGCACGCTATCCAGACGATACCGACAAATGGCTCGTAGAGGCGGATTTTCACTCAACCCGATGTCCAGACAGCGGCGAATTGGTAACCGGCTATTCCGGAAACTCGTTCTTCAATGTCACGCATCCAGCGATCCAGGGGCGACGGTTCAACCTGCTGCGCGGTCGGACCGGCGGCGAGGATACGGAATTCTTCCATGAGTGTTATCGCGACGGCGCAAAACTGGGATATGTCGCTGATGCTGAAGCCAGCGAACCGGTCCCAATAGAGCGGCTCAACCTGGCTTGGCTCAGAAAAACCAGATACCGCTCAGGCGTGACATTCGGCAAAGTTGTAAAGTATCGAGGCTCACCAATCGCAAACCTGTTTGGCGCCGCAACGTCGATGGCAAAAGCAGCGGTCCTCTTCGTCTCGTCTGCATTGCCGTTTCGAACGGCTTCAGTGTCGCGGACGGATTTCATTCGCGCGCTATTCCACCTCGGGACAGCAAACGCCTATTTCGCCGCCGAGGAAGAAGAGCTTTACGGCACTGAGCAGGTTTCCTCCCAGGCGGTGGAAGCGGCGCCCTGACGTCGATCCCGTATCCGCCATCGGCGCACAAATCCCTTTTCATGAGTCGCGATTCGCATGACGAGCTGTGATCAGCTAATCTGTTCGTGACTTTGATCTTGTGGGGGTTCCAAAATGACCGATGACGTCAATTCTGAAATATCTGTCGATGCAATCGAAGCGGTGGATGCATTTCTCGATGCGCTGAGAAGAGAATTGCACGCCAATCCGGAACTTACCTATCGTGTCCTCAAGGCATTGCCGACCAACGTGCATTTTCTGACTGCAGATGCCGTTAAGTTTGTGAACCCGATCGAATTGATCGCCGATCAAACCAAGGACGTTGCGATCAGCCGGCTGGATAGCTTTACTCTGGCTGAACTGAAGAAAATGGCGCAAGGGGCAAATCTGGCAACCAGCACAGATTTGAAGGGTCTCAGCAAGGATCAGGTTCAGGATTTGATGATCAGCAGAACACAAGCGAAAATAAGCGAGCGCCGGTTCTAGGAACCAGCGCTCGTAACGATACTGCTGTGGTTAGTGTGCGGCGTTAGACAGCGCCACGTGAAAATAGCAAGGCTGGAATGGTCTTGGCCACAATCGCAATATCCGATCGCATAGACCAATTTTCCGTATACGCACGATCCAGTTGAACACGCTGATCATATTCCGTGTTACTGCGGCCATTCACTTGCCACAGACCCGTCAGACCCGGACGCACCGCAGCATAGGCTGGATAGAAAGGTCCATACTTTTCGATCTCGGAACTGACAATTGGGCGCGGGCCCACAATCGACATTTCCCCGCGAAGAATGTTGATCAGTTGCGGCAGCTCATCGAGAGATGATTTGCGCAAGAAATTGCCCAGCGGCGTAATGCGTGGATCATTCTTGAGCTTCTGCGTGCTTTCCCATTCGCGACGTGCTTCCGGATTGGTTTCCAACAAGTGACGCAATTGTTCACTTGCATCCATCACCATGGTCCGGAATTTATAGCATTTGAATGTCTCACCCTTGAGCCCGATTCGGCTTTGAGCGAAAACAATTGCTCCGCGATCTGATGATTTGATCAGTATCGCGATCAACAACATTATCGGACTCGCAAATACCAGGCCTACCAAAGCCAATACGATGTCCATTCCCCGTTTTAATATACTCGATACGCTCGCATGCACAGATAGATTCTGATTTTCAACCAGGTCCTGAGCCGCTACGCGGTTCACTAAATTCGACATTCTGTCTAAGTCCCCACAACTCTAAATAACGTTACTAATGTGTTAAGAAACACAATGAGTGTCTGCCTACACGTTTAATGATTCGGTACAAGCAGATTCCCCTACTGCGGGAACGATTCTGTGAGATTTTAATGAAATATAAACATTGGTAACAAAGCGCGCCCAGCCATTGCCAGATCGAAATGATACTCTACGTTGTCAAGCAGGCATAAAAATGCCCCCTAGATCTACTAGGTATAGAGCAAGAAGATGGTTGGATATGAAGCAAATCCCAAATTAAATTTGGCATAGCTGTTCTGATAATACCGTTGCGCGGTCCCCCCCACACACATTTAGTCCCGTAACGATTTATTGAGATGCTGAACCAATTAATCTTTTCGCAGTACGAAGTAATCGTGCGTTATCTTTCTCTGTTCAATTGAGCGCTAATTTCTGATTCCAGTTATCAAAAAAGAAACACTCTCACACTCACAGTGATACCGCATAGAGGGCGAATGACATGGACAAAACGGCTGATTACCGCACGCAATCCGTTGTGCGCGAATTGCGATCTACCGAAACCGATGTGTCTCCAGAAACGATGGCATGGCCGCTCTGGCTCAAGTCCTGGTTTTTTATCATCAGTTCAGTCCTGCTCTGGGCTGGCATATATCTTGCGGTCTCACATATCGTGTAACCGGTACAATTTCACTATTAGGGTTGAATCTTAGCCGGTTTAAACGTTAGCTCGTTCAGTGGTGGACGCGCTTGAGCTAGAACGGCCGGGTAGATGATTTCTCGTGACTTCAGAATAAGAGTCTGGATAGTCGGTCTTTATAACCGGCTACGTGAGCGATTCATTGCGCGCGAACCAAGTCTGCCGCCCACCAAAACGGCCTCTACTTTCCAGCGCCTCGATTCCCTGGCCGTCGCCAGGATGCCGTTGCCAGAGACGCTCAATGACGGCATGGAATTCTCACACGAAGGCCAGATTGAAGACGGGCAGACCGTATATGCGATTGGCGATGTGCATGGGCGAGCCGATTTGCTTGAGCGGCTGATTACGGCCGTGCGCGCAGATTGTCATGACGCCCCGATGCCGGCGACAATTGTTTTCCTTGGCGATTATATTGATCGGGGCTTTCAGTCTAAGCAAGTGATCGACCTGCTTTGTGCGCTTCAGGAGGGATCGGACTTCGATACCGTCTTTTTGAAAGGCAATCACGAGCAGGCTCTGCTGAAATTTCTCGACGACGCCGCGATTGGACCAGACTGGTCCGCATTTGGCGGTCGCGAAACGCTGATCTCATATGGTGTCATTCCACCTCGAAACGTTAAATCGGTGGATGAGTGGCGCACGGCGCAAACCTCATTGAGAAAATCGATCCCCGTTAGCCACGTGGAATTTTTGGAATCCCTGCCATCGCATCACCGAATTGGCAGTTTTGGATTTGTTCATGCTGGCATCCGGCCGGGCATTCCATTCGCGGAGCAGTCTGATGAGGACCGATTGTGGATCCGGGATATCTTTCTAAACGCCCCGAACAAGGAAGACTTGTTTATTGTTCATGGGCATTCTCCAGTCGACACACCGTTTGTCGATCATCGCCGGGTCAATATCGACACTGGCGCTTATTTCACCGGAACGTTATGTGCAGTTAAGCTCACAAATTCGGGCATGTCGTTCATTACAAACCATTCGCTTGATCAAGGGGAGTGAACTGTTGACCAGTTTCATAAACAAAAAAATCTACCTACTTCTGGGCGCCATGCTAGGCATGTTGCTCTTCACAGGGTGCCAATCAACGCCTGTTAGTACGGGTAGCAGCGATATCGCAGAGCGGGAACGCGTTGGCGACTATCGTCTGGGAACCGACGATGAAATCAGAATGACCGTATTCGGGCATGATGATCTGTCCGGGCAGTTTATCGTTTCCAATAATGGCACGGTGTCTTTGCCTTTGATCGGCGATGTTGAAGCTGCCGGTCTGACAATCACCGAGTTCATCCAGGAAACTGAAACCAAGCTCAAGGCGGGGTATCTCAGAGAGCCACGCGTATCTGCTCAAGTTCTGAACTTCCGGCCATACTACATTCTCGGCGAAGTTAACCAACCAGGCGAATACCCTTATTCTTCAGACTTAACCGTGCTAAAAGCAATCGCGACGGCCGGTGGGTTCACCTATCGCGCCAACAAACGAGAGGTGATGATCAAGGAAATTGACGCGGATGCAGAACGCAAGATTTTGCTGACGCCGAACACCGATATTCAGCCCGGAGACACAGTTCGAGTCCTCGAGCGGTTCTTCTAGGTTCGGTCAATTTCGAGTATCAGCTTTTCGCTAACAGGTTTTGTGGCATACGAAATGTCGCAATTGGGGAAACCACGGAGTGTAAATCCCATGAATAATAGAGTAACAGCACTAATCGCTATTCCTTGCATGATGGGATGGGCCACTGCGAACGCTCAGGTTGCGTCAATTACATATGACGAAAACCGAGTATTCTATGGCAGCTATTACCAGAATGCTGACGTCGCCAACGATGCCGCAGATGATTTCTTTCTGCGTGACCGCTACACGGCTGCCGATGCACGCTGGCAGCGTGGATATGATCCTGACCCTGTCAGAGTCGGTCCATTCGAAGTCAGCCCCGTTCTGGAACTGGGCTTGACGAATAGCAGCAACCTGTTCCTGGTCGACGAAAGCCAGCCAGTCATACCACCAGCTGTACCACCGATGGAAGTCAGCGACACATATACACGTGTCGTTGGCCAAGCCTCCGCTCAGACGACGTTCAGTCGCCACATGTTCGGCTTCGATGCGATCGTCGAGAATGAATCCTATTTCGATACCGGGTCAGAAGACGCGACGGAATATGGTGTTCGTGGCTTTGGCCAGCTTGATCTGAGTTCGTCTCTCGCCGTTGCCGGGTCTGTCTCTTTCCGGGACGGCCGCGAAGATCGAACCAATATTGGCGGCAATATTTCTGCTGCTGAGCGCCTGTCGTTCGAAAAAACCGGCGCCGAAGTCAACGCGGCATACGAGTTCAACCGCCTTCGGCTTCGTGGGCGGGTTTCGAACGCAACATATGATTTCGGCAATGTCCGTTTCTCAGACGGCACGAGCGTGGCTCAGGATTTCCGCGACTTTGACGAAAACCGCGTCGCTGCCAGCGCCGAATATGCCGTTGGCAGAGACTGGTCTGTGATTGGCGAAATCGAGCGTGTCGTGCGCGATTACGATCAGCGTCTTGGCAACCCCGTCACTGGCCTTAACCGCGACACAACTGGCAATATTATCCGGGCCGGAACGAGTTTCGAACTCCCGTCCAACTTGCGCGGACAAATTAGCGCCGGCTATTTGTCATTCGAGCCTGATGATGGGACCCTGCCTGAGGAAGACGGACTGGCTCTCTACGCGGATGTCCAATGGTTCCCAACAGAACTGACGACATTATCCTTTAACGCTGGACAGGATGTCGCTGATCCAGGCGGCGTTGCAGCGCCGAGTGTGTTGGTCACCCAATATGGCGTAGGCATTGCCCATGAATTGCTACGCAACGTCGTTTTGACCGGCGATGTCACGTTCGAAGAGCGAGACTTCTCGGTGATTAACCGAACAGACGAGCAAGTCGATTACGGCGTTGGGGCAACCTGGAAAGTGAACCGCAACATGCATTTGCTTGGCGGATACCAATTCTCAGATCGCGAATCAGACGTCGAACCTTTTGATGAGTCACGGGTCTTCGTAACGCTGCGTTTGTTCCCATAATCCGCTGAACATTTGGACACTTTGAGATGGGCATGCCGAGGCCGGCATGCCCATTTTTGTTGCCTGTTTCGGGAGTCCCCCGGCGTTCCATCGGTCGTGTGTTCTGCGCAAATTTAAGCGCAGCAGCAATCAATCTCTTTTGAAATTTGGTTCGATGTGCCATTAAATTTGTCATTGGGAGAGAGTCGGGATGTCAGCAACGATTGCAGCGGTCGCCAACTTGAAAGGCGGCGTCGGGAAGTCGACCACGACGCTAATGCTCGCTGACGGGCTGGCCTATCACTATGGTGCAGAAGTCCTGGTGGTCGATTTCGACCCGCAGGCAAATACAAGTCAGATGCTTCTGACCGATCGCGGTTTGCAAATGGCGTTCAAGCAAGGCAAGGGCGTACATCACTTGCTCAACCAGTTCATGGACAATGAGCCGCCAAATATCGCAAATCTGATTCTGCCAAATGCTGTCACGCTCGAGGAATTGCGCCGAGCGGAAGAGAAAGAT
>CAYGUD010000018.1:0-16309 GCA_964352865.1 uncultured Hyphomonas sp. | reverse complement strand
TGGGTGAAGCGCCTTCATCGTGCTCTTCAACTCTGATGGTCATGTAGCGCATGATATCATCTGACAGACGGTGCTGGCGTTCCAACTCGTGGACTGCCGACGCTGGACCGTCGATGTTCAGCAGGGAATAGTGTCCCTTGCGCTGCTTGTTGATTTGGTACGAAAGATTCCGCAGTCCCCAATACTCAGCTTTTGCGACTTTAGCGCCTTGCTTGTCCAGGAATGTGGAGAGCTCTTCCATCAGACTCTCAACCTGTGCAGGTGAGATGTCCGGCCTCGCGATGAGGACGTGCTCGTATAATGCCATATTATCTTTCCCTAAGATTTGATCTGCGGCGCGGATGAGCGGGAAAACCCTTCCACGATGGCCCCTCTTATTCGGCTCATTCCGAGTTCGAGGACCGCAAACCTTGCGAAGCGCGTCGTAAAGCGCAGGCAGGCCGAAAAATCAAGCCTGATATTGCACGCAGAGCCCTTATTATCGCTGGGATTGTCGAAACATCAGGTCGGTTATCTCAGTGGTTGACGACACATCGGACAAAAAGCCGAAGGACCCGGTGTCGAGTAGCTCACGACCGGCTTTTATAATGGCATCCATTGCAACGTTGGCGAGGGCACCGCCGACGCTGATTCTGCGGACACCTAAATCAGCTAGGTCAGAAATCGGTCGAAGCTCTTCTTTGGGGCCGAGTAAGACGTTCACAGGGCGGTCTACAGATGCCAGCAAGCTTTTGACATCATCCAGAGTTCTCAGACCCGGCGCATAGAGAACGTCAGCGCCAGCCTCTTGATAGGCCTGCAGCCGGGTAATCGCGTCATCAAGGTCGCCATCCCCAGTGAACAGGTTTTCGGCCCGTGCCGTTAGCATAAACGGATATGGCAGGGCGCGGGCGGCTTCAACCGCGGCGGCGATACGGTCCCTGGCGAGCTCTATCGGGTAGAGTTCACCGGGTGTGCCGGTAAAGTCCTCAATCGAGCCGCCAACTAATCCGGCTTGCGCGCCGAGCGTGATTGTCTCAGCACAGTCTTCGGGGCTGTGGCCGAAACCATTCTCGAGGTCTGCAGAAATCGGCAGTGGCGTTGCTGCGCAAAGGTCTCGGACATGTTGGATGACTTGCGACCTTGTGAGTTCATAATCGTTCACACCGGTGGAGCGTGCAAAACCGGAGCTTGTGGTCGCCAGTGCCTGAAAGCCCAGCCCGGTCAGGAGTTTGGCAGACCCGGCATCCCACGGATTTGGAATGAGAAAACAGCCCTGATCGTGCAAAGCTTGGAACGTCTTTGCTTTTGCAAATTGATCTATCATAACGAACCTCTTTTCTAAGCAGCAGAAATAGGCGCAATCGGAAACGCTCGCCACCCGATACTTGCGCACCGTAGCAGAGCGTCTTAAGCGGGCGCAAAATAGAGGTCAGGAGTGCTTATGAGCAAGTTTGCATTTATTTTTCCCGGACAGGGAAGTCAGTTTATCGGCATGGGCAAAGATCTCGCCGATGCCTATCCGGCCGCCAAAGCAGTTTTTGACGAAGTTGATGAGGCGCTGGGCCAGGATCTATCCGGGTTGATCTGGAACGGCTCAGAAGACGATCTCAAGCTGACAGCGAACACGCAGCCAGCGCTCATGGCGGTCAGCGTTGCGGCGATGCGGGCGCTGGAAACCGCACATGGGATTGGCGCCGAGAAAGCGGCCTATATCGCGGGTCACTCGCTCGGCGAATATTCAGCGCTGGCATCTGCCGGCGCCATGTCTGTAGGCGACTGTGCGAAAGTACTCCGTATTCGCGGCAATGCGATGCAGGACGCAGTGCCAGCCGGGGAGGGCGCTATGGCCGCCCTGCTCGGGGCCAGTCCCGAACAGGCTGCAGCTTTGTGCGCCAAAGGCGCGTCCGAGGGACCGTGCGAGATCGCCAATGATAATGCACCGGGACAAATCGTAATCTCCGGCGGCAAGGCCGCCGTCGAACTGGCGATTTCCGGCGCCAAGGATGCCGGCGTGAAGAAGGCAGTGCTCTTGCCGGTTTCGGCGCCGTTCCATTGCTCTCTGATGCAGCCCGCTGCCGACGCAATGGCCGCAGCCCTTTCTGAAATCGACATCCAGGCGCCGCGCACAGCTTTGGTTGCGAACGTGACGGCGACGGCAGGAACGGATGCTGAAGCGATTCGAAAGCAGCTGATTGAACAAGTTACAGGACAGGTTCGTTGGACCGAATCGGTGCAATTCATGGCCGCAGAGGGTGTTGAAATGACAGTAGAAGCCGGTGCCGGAAAAGTTTTGAGCGTAATGAACCGCAGAACGGTTCGCGCGTTGGAAGGGCTCACAATGGGCACTCCGGACGAAATAAGTGCAGTCGCAGAGCGACTAAACGCATAAAAGTTGAAGGCAGGAGAGGGCAAATGTTCGATTTATGTGGAAAGACCGCGCTGGTCACAGGCGCAACGGGTGGAATTGGCGAAGCGATTGCACGCACTCTGCATGCCGCGGGCGCTGAAGTCGCGCTTTCGGGGCGCCGGGTTGAGAAGCTTGAGGCGCTTGCGGGCGAGCTTGGAGGTCGCACGCATATTGTGCCTTGTGACCTTTCAGATCCGGACCAGGCAGACGCGCTGGTAGGCCAGACAATTGAAGCAGCAGGCAAGATTGATATCCTTATCGCGAATGCGGGTGTTACCCGTGACAAGCTGCTCATGCAGATGAAAGATGAGGATTTTCAAGACATTATACGTGTGAACCTAGAAAGCTACTTCCGTCTTTGCCGGAAAGCCGTGCGCCCGATGATGAAGGCCCGTCGTGGCCGAATTATTGGAATTGCTTCGATCGTCGGGGTTACCGGAAATCCCGGACAATCGAATTATTGTGCTTCTAAAGCAGGCATGATCGGGTTCACAAAGTCGCTCGCTCAAGAAGTCGCAAGCCGAGGCATAACAGCCAATACAATTGCGCCAGGCTTCATCGAATCACCCATGACAGAAGTGCTGCCAGAGGCGCAAAAAGAGCTGCTTTTGGGGCAAATCCCATCCGGTCGACTGGGGCTCGGACAGGATATTGCAGCGGCTGCTGTATATCTCGCTTCAGACGAGGCTTCCTATGTGACGGGACAGACCTTACATGTGAATGGCGGGATGGCGATGATCTGATCATCTCACTTTTTCGCAGTATGCGGGGCTTGGCGTTGTCGCAAAGTGTGTGCTAACGGCAACACCATGGCCCGTAGAAGCCTATCCATCAGACAATATCAGAGAGGTATCCATGTCTGACGTTCTTGAGCGTGTTAAAAAAATTGTTGTCGAAAATCTCGACGTAGAAGGTGATAAGGTTGTTGAAAGCGCGAGCTTCATTGATGATCTTGGCGCAGACTCGCTCGACCTGGTCGAGCTGGTCATGGCGTTTGAAGAAGAGTTCAATATTGAGATCCCGGACGACGTGCAGGAAAATATCCGCAGCGTCGGTGACGCGGTATCGCATATTAACGCTCACGTCGGTTAGAGGCTGATACATGCGCCGTGTTGTCATTACCGGAATAGGAATCATTTCGCCGCTCGCTGCAAATCGAGAGGCGACGTGGGAAAGACTCATAGCTGGAGAATCTGGTGCTGGACCGATCGATACGTTCGATCCAGCCAATACCTCCTGTAAAATTGCTTTCCAGGTCCCCTACAAGGATGGCCGCGGCGGTGGATCAGAAGACGATCCTCACGCGTTTGACCCACTTTCTGTGGCAAGCGCAAAAGAGCAGCGCCGGATCGACGAGTTTATTCTCTATGCGATCGGCGCGTCTGCTGAAGCGATTGAGGATTCAGGTTGGGTTGCAGAAACCGACGAGGACAAGGAGCGCACAGGCGTTCTGATTGGTTCCGGTATTGGCGGTTTGCAAAGCATCTATGAGTCCTCGATCAATCTCTACGAGAATGGGCCGCGAAAAGTGAGCCCGTTTTTCATTCCTTCCGCTTTGATCAATTTGGCCTCAGGCCAGGTCTCGATCAAGCATGGTTTCAAGGGCCCTAACCATTCGGTCGTAACCGCCTGTGCCACTGGCGCGCATGCGATTGGCGATTCAGCCCGCCTGATCCAGTATGGTGATGCTGATGTTATGGTTGCAGGCGGATCCGAAGCCGTGATTTGCGAGCTTGCAATCGCGGGCTTCTGTTCGGCCAAAGCCATGTCGACGAAATATAACGATGAGCCAAAACGCGCCTCCCGACCCTATGATGAGGGCCGCGATGGCTTTGTCATGGGCGAAGGTGCGGCAATTGTCGTGCTAGAAGAATATGAGCACGCCAAAGCCCGCGGTGCCAAGATTTACGCAGAAGTGGCTGGCTATGGCCTGACGGGCGATGCACACCATATAACAGCGCCCGCTGAAGGCGCCGAAGGCGGTTACCGCGCGATGAAAATGGCCGCAGGTCACGCAGAACGAAATTGCGGCGTGACGCTCGACCAAATCGATTACGTCAATGCTCACGGCACCTCCACGCCGCGCGGTGACGAAGGCGAAGTTGGCGCTGTTGAGCGCCTGTTTGGTGACCACTCGCCAAATCTGTCACTGTCATCGACCAAGTCGGCTGTCGGGCACTTACTCGGCGCTGCAGGCGCGATTGAAACGGCGTTTTGTGCGCTGGCCATTCGTGACCAGATTATGCCACCGACCCTCAATCTCGATAATCCGAGTGTTGAGTCTCCGATCGATCTGATCCCGCACAAGGCCAAAAAAGGTAAAGTGCGCGCGGCGATGACGAATTCATTCGGGTTTGGCGGAACTAACGCATCTCTCATCTTGAAGCAGGTTGACTAGACTGGCGAGTAAAGCGACCAACGTATAGGGCGGGCCAAATACAGGACTGAGACTCATTATGCGTTTTCTCAAAGCTCTGGTCGCTCTATTCTTTGTGATTGTCATTCTCGGCGGTGCCGCAGCGGGATATGGCTGGTTCTGGTTGCAGAATGAAGTCGCTAAGCCTGGACCAGTCACTCAAGAAACCAGTTTTACGGTTGAACGCGGTGAAGGCCTCGCCAGCGTGGCAGCCCGACTAGAGACCGATGGTCTGGTCGTTGATAAACGCGTCTTGCGATTCAAAGCCCGTATGGATGGCGTTGAGAGCGATATCAAAGCCGGTTCTTATATGATTCATGCGCGCGCCAGCGTGGCTGAAATCCTCACCCAACTGGTCGAAGGCGATGTCATTCAGTTCCGGCTGACCATTCCCGAAGGTCTGACCACGGCGCAAATTCTCCGCCGGGTTGAGGCTGCGACGGACTTGACCGGCGACATGCCAGAACGAGAATTCGCCGAAGGTGTCTTGCTGCCGGACACTTACGCATTTGGCGCCGGAACGACACGAACTCAATTTATCGAGCGTATGGAGACGGCGCAGGACGCATTGCTGGATGAGATCTGGGATACCCGTCAACCGGGCTTACCTATCAGCAGCCCGTACGAGGCGGTTATTCTCGCCTCTGTGGTTGAAAAAGAAACGGCAAGCGCAGAAGAGCGATCGCTGGTCGCTGGGTTATTCGTTGGCCGCCTGAAACGAGGCATGCGGCTGGAAAGCGATCCCACCATCATATACGGCGTTTCTCGCGGCGAACCGCTTCGCAATCGCCAGGGCCAAAGACGTACGCTTTATCGTTCAGAAATAGACCGAAAAACTGACTGGAACACGTACCAGATCGACGGCTTACCAAAAACGCCGATTTGCAATCCTGGTCGCGATGCGATCATTGCGGTGCTCAACCCGCCCGAGACTGATTACGTGTTCTTCGTGGCAGATGGGAAGGGTGGACATCTGTTCGCAACGACCTATGCCGAGCATCAAAGAAATGTCGCCGCCTACCGAGCCTATGAGCGCGGGGAGATCGCGCGCGAACGGGAGAATTGATGGCATTATCAGGGATGACCGGCTTCGCGCGTGTAAATGGCGAGGCCGCATGGGGCAGCTGGCATTGGGAAGCGCGCAGCGTCAATGGACGCGGTCTGGACGTACGTTTGAATATGCCCTCCGGCTTGGAAGACGTTCAGAAGATTGTTCGCAAAGCTGCGAGCGACACTTTCACCCGCGGTAGCATCCAATTGGCATTGCGTATTGAACTCGAAGGGGCTGACACCGTGTCGGTCAATGAGAACGTCTTGCAGACATTGGTTGCGGCCTATGAGAAAGCCGAAGGCGCATTGGCGACAGGGCCCGCATTGGCGACACTGATGACGATCAAGGGTGTGGTTGAAGCTGACACACTCTCCCTGCGGGATCTGGCGGACGTCGACGGCGCTGTTGAGACGCTCAGCGCGTCTGGGCAACAGGTTATCGCCGAACTGCTGAAAGCACGCGACTTGGAGGGGGATGAGCTCACCAAAATGCTATCCGGACAATTGTCCGAAATGGCTGAATTGCGCGCGCAGGCCGTGCAACTTGCGGCGTCGCAAAAAGCCAGCATTGCAGATAAGTACCGTGCGCGAATCGCAGAGTTTGATACGGAAGGGGCGGTTTCGGACGAACGTCTGGTGACGGAGATTGCGGTTCTGGCGACTAAGGCTGATGTGACCGAAGAACTTGACCGCCTCGAAGCGCATATCGCGAGGGGCCAAAGCTTGATTGCCGAAGCGAGCGCGATTGGCCGAGACCTCGGATTTCTCGCCCAGGAGCTCAACCGCGAAGCTAACACGCTATGTTCAAAATCGGCAGCTCTGGATTTGACGAATACCGGTCTGGCGCTCAAAAGCGTTGTGGATCAGTTCAAGGAGCAAGCCGCGAATGTCGAATAGCGCTGAAAACGATCCCCGCCGTGGCTTAATGCTCGTTATATCTAGTCCTTCCGGGGCCGGGAAAACAACACTCGCACGCAAGCTCATGAAAGAGTTTGAAGATGTCGTCTTGTCTGTTTCGGCAACCACCCGGGAGCCTCGCCCGAATGAAATTGACGGCGTTGATTACCACTTCAAGTCCGAAACTGAGTTTCGCGATATGATTGCTGGTCGCGAATTCCTCGAATGGGCGAAAGTGTTCGACCGCTACTATGGCACCCCGCGCGCCGATACAGTTGCACAGCTCGAAATTGGCAATGATGTTCTGTTCGACGTCGATTGGCAGGGCGCGGACGCACTTCACGATCAGATGCCAAATGATTGCGTGTCAGTATTTGTCTTGCCACCGAGCATAGAGGCGCTTGAAGAGCGTCTTTCAGCGCGCGAAGGCTCAACCCCGGAAATGGTGGCGCGGCGGATGCGGGACGCTCAAGCCGAGATCCTGCATTGGCGTCGATATGATTATTGCATCGTCAATGATGATCTTGAGGCGGCGTATGAGAAGCTTCGCCGGATCCTGTTGGTGGAACGCACCAAGCGCTTACGCGAGCACAATCTGGAAGACCATGTACGACGCCTGCTTGGCGAGCTTTAATGGCTCACACTCAACACAATTGAGCCTGTGAGGGTGTCGCCTGGAACGAGCCATTTAAGGCCGGTCTCTGAGGCGGGCCTTGTGCTGTTAACGGCGTTTGGCGCGTGGGTGATCGGCTCTACGCAGAAATAATCTTCGCATGGCGGCACATAGACGGTGGCGTGCGAAAAGACCGGGTCCGACACCATTCTGACAGCATGTGTGGGCCAGTTTATCGCAATGGCTGGTTCACGCACTGAAAACGTTGTGTCCAACGTGAGCTCATCAACCGGACGCCCCATGGATAAATCTGCGGCGTGTTGAATGGCGATGGGCACATTGTCGCCCGTCTCTTCATTTGGAAACCACTCCTGTACTGTCGGAACGGTCAGGGTGGCTTTATCGCGGGGAAAGTACGGATGCCATCCCAGGCCTGCTGGCATGTCTGTCGTGCCTTTATTTGTGACAGAGACGCGGACGGTCATATGATTTTCGTCTAATTCGAAATCCTGTTGCGCGGAATAGGCCCAGGGCCAGGCATCAGCAGAATGATCGTAAACTAATGACGCGGAGGTTTCGGTCTCCGATACCAGTTTCCATGCCGCGTGCCAGCTATGACCATGAATGGCGTGCGGTTCAGGCGGTAGGTTCGCCGGCAACTCAATTACCTCCCCATTGCAAGCAAACCTGCCATTGTGAATGCGTCCGACAAAAGGCGCCATCGGGAAGGCGGCGTATTGTCGTGGATCGAATGCCGGACCGATCCGCTCCGGACCCGGTCGCAAAATATTTAAGTCTCGATGCCTGAGCGCGCTGACCCCGCCACCGGCACACGGATCGAGCTCAAGGAGCATGTCTCCTTTGGATAGCGTCACGCGCATTTGCGGCCTCTCCAAACTTTCGCGCTAGAGTCCGAAACTCGTTTTGAGTCAGGGTCTCAGCTCGTGCCGTTGGGTCTATGTCGCAGGATTCGATCCATTCGACAGCCGAAAGCTGCACTGTCTTTGCGATCGATTTCAGCGCGGCTCTCAACATTTTGCGTCTCTGTCCAAAGGCCGCGGTTGTGACTTTCTCTAAGCTGTCGAGATCTTCGAAACGCTTGTCTGCCGGCAAGGGACGGAAGATGGCTACGGCACTGTCAACTTTTGGCGGGGGCTTGAAGGCGCCCGGCGGCAACGTGAAAGCAATCGCGGCGTCACAAATGGCTGCGGTCAGAACGGCAAGCCGCCCATATTGCCGCTCACCAGGCTTGGCGCAGGTCCGTTCAGCGACTTCTTTTTGAAACATGAGTGCCATCTCTCCGCGCCAAGGTCCGGCTTTGAGCCAGGTCACGAGGAGCGGCGTGCCGACATTGTAGGGCAGATTAGCGACGACCATGACGGGCGACGCGGCGGCTTCAATATGGGGCAGTGTTTGCCAATCGACTTTGCGGGCATCTTTTTGAAGCACGCTGAGACGGCCGCTTGCTGCTTCTGGCCACATCTGAAGCGCTTCAGCGAACCGAGTGTCAGCTTCAACGCAGGTCAATGATTTAGCGCCGCAATCGAGAATGGCGCGGGTCAGCCCCCCCGGCCCGGGACCGACTTCAATGACATCGCGGCCCTCTACCGGACCTGCCGCTAAGGCGGTGCGTCGTAATATGTCCGGATCGAACAAAAAATGTTGCCCCAGCGCTTTTCGGGCAGGAGCTTGTGTGAGGCCAGGGCGCTCAGCCATTGCTGCCTCCTCGGTTGTCTGCGAGATGTATGGCCAGCTTTATCGCAGCAATCAGGCTATCCGGTCGACAAGAGCCGGTGGCGGCGGCATCGTAAGCTGTACCGTGATCTGGGCTGGTGCGGATAATTGGCAGACCGAGCGTGGTGTTGACGCCGCCCCACATATCGAGCGTTTTGACAGGGATCAGACCCTGATCATGTGTCATGGCGATCACCGCATCAAACTGCCCGTGCAACGCTTCATGAAATACCGTGTCTGCCGGGCGCGCATCAGAGATGTTGATGCCATCGCCGCGCAATTGAGCGGCGACTGGGTTGATCAGGTCGCGTTCTTCTGTGCCAATCGTCCCGTTCTCGCCGGCATGTGGATTAAGACCCGTAAACGCGATGCGCGGAGCCGGTAGGCCAAAGTCCTGTACCAGGGCGCGGTGCGTGATCCTTGCGGTTTCGCTTAAGGATTCGGCTGATAGAAGAGATGGAACCTGCATAAGCGGAACATGGATCGTTGCCAGCGCGACCCGCAATCCGCCGCCTACAAGCATCATAATCGGGCGTTCAACGCTGTCTGCGTTTTCTGTGCAGAGGTCAGCGATGAATTCAGTGTGCCCGGGAAACGCAAACCCTTCTTGATAGAGTACCGCTTTTGAAATGGGGTTGGTAACCACTGCCGATGCATGACCATCAATTGCAAACCTGGTCGCCGTCTTGATGCTCTCAATAATGCCTGCCGCATAAGCGCCTGAAGGTGTCCCGATCTTGAAATCTTTATCAATGTTGCCGTCTTGCACAAGAACGGGCAGGGCGTCGTTGAACACAGCACCGGCTTGGTTCGGAGCCCCTATCGTCTCGACGGGTCCGAAGGGGTGATAGAGAGCAGGGTCACCAATAACGAAGAAGGAAGGCAGCTTTTCCGCCTCACGGGCCTGCCAGGCAAGCGCCGTAATTTGCGGCCCGCAACCCGCAGGATCACCCATCGTGATCGCAAGAGGCGGTGACGCCGTCTGCAAGAGCAATTATTGGCGACGAATGATTGTCGCTTCGCGGCGAAGATTGCGCAGACTGCGCTCTGAAATCATTCCAAGTTGTTCGCTGTAGAGCCGGTCTTCTACCTGCTCGCGATTTGGGACGGCCTGAACATCAGTTCTGCGGTCGCAAACATACATTACGGCTAGTGTTCCTGACTGGGCAAATATGTCGGTCGGTTGACCAATTTCTGTCGACAATACCATGGATTTTCCCTCAAACCCCAAATCATCGACGTTCAGGTCGGAAAGCTCGACAGACCGTAAATTGTCATCTGCTTCAACAACAGCATCTATTGACGTGCAATCCTCAATTCGAGCGAGCGCAGCTTTCAGACTGGATTCGGCCCCGTCTGCTACGGTCAGGCGCGTGACGTCCACCAGCGTACTTGACTGCGACGGATCCCGGCGACTCCGAACATTCATGATGTAGACGCCGTCTTCTACTGAAATTGGCGGCGTCAGCCCAGGCTCAGACAGGCTTTGCAAGGCTTGCCTGCGAGCATCATCGAAATCTTCGATGACAACCCATCCCATGTCGCCGCCCGTTGCCGCGGTCGGCGCGGATGAAAAGCGTTGTGCTGCGACTTCGAATTGAGCGCCTGCGCTTAGCTGTTCAATGATGGAGTTGGCGGCAATCAACGCTTGTGATTTGTCTGTTTCCAAAGGCGCATACAGAAAAATCTCCGACACGAGGTACTGTTGCTTTTGCGCGTCCGCCTCAAGTCGCTTGATTTGTTCTGATATCTGATTGTCTGAAATCCGAATCCGCGATCCATAAAGGCCGCCCATGATCCGTCGCCATGCAATATCTGCCCGTGTTTGTTCTTCAAGGCTGATCGGGTTAATGCCAGATTGAATCAGGCTTTGCACCAGGTCATCTCTGGTCAGGCCAGATTGTTGCGCCAATCGATTGATCGAATTGGCAATATCATCATCGGAAATTTCAACTTCATATTCTGCGGCTTCCTGAAGCTGCAGTTTTTCGTCAATCAGCTGTTCCAGCGCTTGTGTCGTTATCTGTTGAATTTGCTCCTGGGTCGGCTGTTGACCGCCGAGGCTCAAAAGCAGCAGCTGAGCGCGTTGACGAACATCTGTAAACGAAATCGGGTCATCATTTACAACGGCAATAATGCCTTCGATTTGCTGGCTTTCTGGGGCCGCGGGAGGTGCCGTCTGAGCGTTCATGGCGAACGTGCCTGTCAGGACCATCAACGATGTCAAAACAATTGACCGAATCATACTCTATCTCCTGCGGATCTCAATGACCGCATCATACTGTGCGGAACATAACGTCTGCTGAACAATGCGCAACGGAGATGGCTGTAATGTGTCGGGACTGCGTTGAAAAATCAGTCGACGTCGCCGGAGCCGAAACCGCCCAGGGTTTTCAGCGCGAAACGGAACTTAATCGAATCTTCTGGCCCGAGCGTCCGGTCAATCGCTTCAGAGCGCTCGAACGCGATCTCAAACCTCGAACAGTCATCTTCATAAGCCACACCCAATGTTTGCCGAATGTCGCGGGGTTCGCTGGTGCGCCCGGCGGCATTTGCTCGACCGGAAATGTCGCGACTATGACTGTACAGGAAATAGTAGTTATCAGTCAGTTTGAGGTCGCCGGTTATCGTGATCCCTTCATCACTGAACCCTGAATTTGTAACGTCGCCAGCAATGCTATAATAACGTGCATCGCCGCGGAAGCGCCAAAAACTCGTTTTGATCCGGGCGTCAATTCTATTCAGCGCCAGGTCATCGTCATCCAGGCGGACACGCGTTTCGATTTTCAGGGGCGCCCCAAAATCAGCCGAAACCCCAGCGACCCAGTCAGAGACCGTGCCATCCAGGTTGGAGCCAACGTCAAACACCGGATCCGACATATCGCGCCAGCGTCGGCCACCAAGCGCTGAGATTGACATCCCGTTTTTCCAGCGCGCTGATATTGATGCGCCAAAAGAGGCTTTACTGCCGCCTTCATAAATATCGTATCCAGATGCGGCATTTGCCTCGAAAAGAGATGATTCATCCAGCTCGTAAAAGAGACTATCCTCGACTGGAATGTTGGGGTCGTTTACCCCGGCCGTGCCATATGCAAACATCGCTTCAGGCTCGATCAGGATGTCGACCATCTCGCCCGGTCGGTAGAGTGGGTAGGATATGCGCGTGCCGAGGCTCGCGGCGCCGCGTGAAATGTTCGACACACCAGTTCCGGTATCATCGACTTGATAGTAATCGAAACGACCTTCCGCGAATGGGTTCACCAGAATACCGCCAGGCAGAACGCGGCTTGTCGACCAATCGGCGCCCCCGGAGGCGCGGTAACTGTCAACACCGAGCTCGCGCTCGAGGATAGCGGTAGAACCAGATACTGCGAGCGTTCCGAAGTCGCCATAATCAAACAGGCGCTCTCCATACATTAGCGGCAAAGCGCGCGGCAATCGCGCGTCGCTATCGCCTTCACGATTGGTTTCGAAGGTCAGTAATGCGCTGTCGAAATACCAGTTCTGGCTCTGTGCCTGGGTATAGAGTTGGTTGAGTAGATAGCGTGGTTGCCCGGCATACAGGCCGCGTTCGTCATTCTCGCCGGAAATGTCATAGCGGCGCGTATAGAGGTCGTCGCTGACTTGTTCGACAGCGAACCCCCAGCGCCAACCGGGTCGAATTGCAAATCCACCTTCTGCGAAGATGTGTCCGCGAAAATCATTCTCCCCGAAACGTTCTCCGTCGGAGTCGAACTCCTGTTCTTCCGTGAAGCTGACTTTCGCTGTGACGGAACCGGACCAGAATCGTTTGCGATAGTTTAGCTCGAGCAATGGGTTCACATTTGCCATGACTTTGGGCGAAATTGTCAGATCCTGATATGGTGAGATCGCCCAGTAATAGGGTTGCTGATAAAACACACCGAGCTTGGATGAGGTGCCGAAATCCGGCGCCAACAAGCCCGAACGGCGCTCTGAACTGGGATCAGGGTGGGCAAAATAGGGCAAGTAAAAAACGGGGACGCCCGCGACTTCGAGCACCGCGTCGCGGTAGGACATCATTTGTGCGTCCTGATTGAGAACCGCCCGGCGTGCACGAAGCGCCCAGGTCGGTGTGTCATCTTCGTCGCAAAGCTCACATGATGTGTAAACAATCTTGTCGAGCGCGTTATAGCCATCTGACGTGCGCACTGCAGATTCTGCGACGGCAAGGCCACCGTTTGGAATGCGAGTCGAATAGCCGATGGCATAGCCATCTTGCAGATTTGCGTCGGTTTCGATTTCATCCGCGAAATTTTCAGTGCCGTCAGCGTCCAGAATTATGACATTGCCAGAGGCGCGCACCCGGTCGGTATCACGGTCATAGATCAGACGATCCGCGCGCAGGACACGGCCTTCATATTTGGCTTCAACATTGCCCTCGGCGATGACTGTATTGTCAGCCTCATTGACATAGATATTGTCAGCGTCGAGCACCACTTTCGGCTGCTCGGCTTCGCTCTCAATTACAGAGTCCTGAGCGTGGGCGTTGCCTGAATGGGCAATGCTTGCAGCCAAAAGCAGTAACCATGGCCATTTTTGCATTCAGCGACTCCGAAACTCTAACTCCAGAATCGCTTAAGCTGTGGGCGTCGCAGCGTCCAGTGATCGGCGGAGAGATTGAGGTTAAATAGCAGTGAGTTGTGGTATTATGGCTGCGGCCCTAGATTGCGAGGGCTGCCAGGCCGCCCGGGTAAGTGGTGGCAATACCAGCTAATTCCAGCTCGACCAGGATGACCGCGCAACGCGGCACAGAGATTGCCGCGACACGCGCAATTTCGTTGATGAGAACAGGTGTCGCGCTAAGCGCATTACGCACAGCCTTGATTTGCGCGTCAGGCAAATCAGGCTCAGGATCCGATGGGGCATCGAATATTGGCGGCAACGGTGCTTTTAAGGCACGCGTCGGAGAGATTGCGAGCGCCTCGATGACATCTTCAGCATTGCGGATCAATGTGGCCCCTTCGCGGAGCAGGCGGTTGCTCCCCGCGCATCGCGGTTCGAGCGGCGATCCAGGAACCGCCATGACTTCTCGGTTTTGTTCCAGCGCGGTTCGCGCCGAAATCAGCGATCCAGAGCGTTCTGCGGCCTCAATAATGATCACTCCTTCGGCGAGGCCCGTAATGATTCGGTTACGGCGCGGGAAATCACGCGCTGTCGCGCGGTGTCCAAACGGACTTTCACTGACCAACAGGCCTGATGCTGCGATTTCGGCATAAAGGCGTTGATGTTGCGGCGGATAGATGTGGTCAATTCCACCCCCCAGAACGGCGATTGTCCCGCCGGCGAGGCTTGCCGCATGAGCTTCCCCGTCAATGCCGCGTGCGAGGCCCGAGACGATTGTGAATCCGGCCTCTGACAGCTCAGCGGCAATGTCGCGGGCGAGCTTACGGCCGGCGGCAGAAGCTTGTCGCGCGCCAACGATCGCCACACATCGCCGTTCGAAGAGGCGCAAATCGCCAAGGACTGTAATGAGCGGCGGGGGCGGCGAAAATTGTCTTAAAGCGTTTGGAAAGGCTGGCTCGCCCGCGCAGACAATTCTAGCACCGTAGCGACTGATCTGCTCGATCTCGCGTTCAATATCATCTGGTGGTCGAAGCTTTTTACCACCCGCACGGAGCGAGAGAGAGGGTAACGCCGATAGCGCGTCCCGGGCATTGCCAAATCGCGACAGTAATTGAAAAAACGTGACCGGTCCCACTCGAGGAGTCCGGGCCAGCTTAAGCCAATCGCGTTTCTCAGTATCAGTCAGTCCCCCGGAATCGGGTGCTATTTCGGTTTACTCCCAAATTTTGGCTCAGTCCCACTCAAAAGCCGCTTGATATTTTCTCGATGAGTCCAGAATACAAGAACGCTGAGCGCCAGCAAAACCGCGGCGGCAAAATGTGTTTCTCCGAGGAGGTATGCCCCGACCGGTACCGCAGCTGCGGCTGCCAAAGCTGCCAATGAAGAGATACGCGTTATCGCAAATAGCCCAAGCCAGATCGGTGCACCAATGGCGAGCGCAAGTGGCGATGCGAAAACCAGCAATCCAGCGTAAGTCGCAACGCCTTTGCCGCCTTTGAAGTCGAGCCAAACCGGATAGCAATGTCCGAGAAACGCGCAAGCGCCCGCGATCAATCCGATATTTCTTTCTCCTGACAGGTAGGTGAGCAGAAGCACGGCAACGCCCGCCTTGAAACTATCCAGAAGCAAGGTCGCAAATGCGAGATCCTTGCGGCCTGTGCGCAGCACATTTGTGGCACCAATATTTCCCGAGCCAACTTGTCGGATATCGCCGAGGCCTGCGACCCGCGTGATCAGCAGCCCAAATGGAATCGAACCCAGGAGGTAGCCGCCCATCGCTGCTGCAAAATACCAGATCATCTCGCCCTCATCCTAAAAGCGTTTATGCGCGCGAGTGTTTTGAAAGGTCAAGACAACGCACAGCTTTGCGACGCAGTGACATTTTATACAAATGTATGCGTGCAGCTGACGCGTTGAGGTTTTTCGCCACGCCCTGCAAATATCTTGCTGTTCAGGTTTGACTTCGGTCTTGTGTTCTGACGTAATTACTACGGATCTGTAATGATCGTACAGGCGTGCAAAAGGGGCGAAACAGATGTCTGAGGCCGAGTCGCCCAGAAAATCCGCACCACGTGGCGCGAATCGCGAGCGTATCTTGCGCGCAGCGCTGGATATCATCTCCACTCGGGGCGTCGATAAAGTTACGCACCGCGCCGTTGCTGCCGTGGCAGGCGTTTCGCCAGGAACGACAACCTATCACTTTGCCACCCGAGAAGACCTCGTCCGCGATGCATTCTCGCTCTACATTGATGATTATCAGCGCTCGCTAGTGGAAACACTGACGCACCGCCCAGTTGAAACGCGCGAAGATTTCATTCGATTCCTGGGCGGCATGACGACGCTTAATCCCGCTCAGTCCGGACTCGAAGCAATTGAATATGAAATGGTTTTGTTCGCTGGTCGCGATGATGCCATGCGCATGCGAGTTGCCGCCTGGTCGAGAACGCTCGAGAGCTGGTTATCGGATCCGCTCGAACGCTTGGGTGCGAGTCGCCCGCTTGAAGCCGCCAGGATGTTGGTGGCCTTGTCGCGTGGGAGTGAATTTGAAGTCTTGTCACGTCGTCAGGAGATTCACCGTGAACAATTTGCGTCGCGCCTGAATGTCCTCCTTGACGCGGTCTTACGC
>CAYGUD010000017.1:0-16468 GCA_964352865.1 uncultured Hyphomonas sp. | reverse complement strand
GTATTTTTCCGTCGTCATGCTCGCCCCGTTTGCGATTTGCGTTGTTTGGTTCTCGGCCTTCGGAGAAACGGCGGTCTTTCAATACGAGCAAGGCACGGGCGACCTGGCAGGCGGTATCGTCGATTCAGCAACCGTTTTGTTCCAGATGCTGGACGCGCTGCCTTATGGCTCTGTGACATCAGTCATCGCAATCTTGCTATTGATCGTGTTCATCGTCACCTCGGCCGATTCCGGCGCTTTGGTCGTCGATACAATCACCTCTGGCGGTAAGACGGACGCACCCGTGGCGCAGCGCGTCTTCTGGGCCTGCATGCTCGGTTTGACAGCCTCGGCGCTGCTCTATGGCGGCGGCACAGCAGCACTGGAATCGCTGCAGGCAGGCACAATTACGGCGGCGCTGCCCTTTACGGTCGTGCTGCTGATTTGTTGTCTCAGTCTGTATCTTGGCATGCGCGATGAGCACCTCTCCACACAGGCGCAGGATGACACAGCCGCGCCCGAATAGGGCGCTGCAAGTACAAGCGGGACCCCCAGCATGAACGTGATCCTGACCATCGCAATCTGTGTGACTTTGTTTACGTCGGGTCTGATCGTTCTGCGCTTTGCCGGGATGAAGTTGAAAGGGACCGATCCCCTGCCCCTGACAGCCTTTATGGCAATCCTGTTTACCTCCGGCCTCGATGTCGGACTGATCATGTTCCCGCTGACGGAATTCCCGGTTTATGAGAGCGAAGCAGAATACGGATTTACCAATGCGCTGGCGATCGAGTTCGGCTTTTGGGGGTTTCTGGTCTGGGCGTTCTACTTCCTGACGACGTTCTATTTCTGTGTGGTCGAACCGAAGCTGAAACTGTTTGAAATCAGTTGGGTCAAACTGATCAATAGCGCAGTCATCATCGCCACGTGCGCGTTTACCGGTTTCCTGTTTCTGAGCTATCTACCCAATTATATTGACGGCATTCCGGATCTGTATCGCTATGGTCTGGTCGCTGGCGTTGTTCTGCTCGCGGTATTATCGAGCACTGATATTCGCTACGTCAAATGGTTGGGATTGGGATCGAGCGTCCTGTTCTTTGGCCTGATTGTTTTATTATGGTTGATGAGCGGTGCCGGCATTGGCGGGCTGGCGGAGAGCCTCTCCAATATTAGCGGCTATTTCACCAATCTGCCGAAATTCACGTCGCCGGTGACAGATTATCATGCCTTCTATCTGTTCTGGTGGTTTGCCTGGAGCATTATGATTGGCCAGTTCGTGGCGCGCTTTGTCGGCGGTTTGCAAGCCTGGCAATTGCTCGTCGCTCTACTGGTCATCCCATCCATTCCAATCGCCTTGTGGTTTTCTGTCCTTTATTTCTACCACACCAATGGCATCGAACTGACGGGTCTGTTGCAAGCCGGCATGGTCGTCGTTGGGATCATTTTTGTCGTCAACTCGCTCGACTCCCTGACCCGGCTATATTCTGAAAACCTCAATCTGACGGTCGCGAAACTCAGCGGCCCGGGATATGTGCTGACCCATTGGGGTCTGCTTTTCGGTCTGATCCTGCTTTACCAGTTCACACCGTTGAAGATTGAGTGGATTGGCTTAGTCGTGATTGGGCTCTATTGCGCGCTTTATGCGCTGACTTTTGCCAGGCGCGGCGACCTAAAAACGGCTTCCTGATGACCAAGACTTTTGATTATATTATTGTCGGCGCCGGCTCCGCTGGCTGCGTGCTTGCCAATCGTTTGTCTGCCGACGGAAAACATAGCGTCCTGCTTCTCGAAGCGGGCGGCAGCAATCAGAGCATTCTCATCGATATGCCGACGGCTCTGTCCTATCCGATGGCGTCGAAGACCTATAATTGGGGCTATGACAGTGATCCGGAACCGGCCGTCGAAAACCGCCAGATCACCTGTCCGCGCGGCAAAGGTCTCGGCGGCACGTCTTCGATCAATGGTATGGTCTATGTGCGCGGACATGCTTGCGACTTTGAAGAATGGGTCGAACACGGCGCCGAAGGCTGGAGCTATGCCGACTGCCTGCCCTATTTCAAGCGCGCCGAAACCTGGCAGAATGGCGAAGACGCTTATCGCGGCGGCGATGGTCCGCTGGGGGTTTCTGGCGGCAACAACATGGCGGGAAACCCGCTCTACCAGGCCTTCATCGATGCCGGTGTAGAAGCCGGCTACCCTCGCACTGACGACTATAATGGCGAGGTCGGCGAGGGCTTCGGCCCGATGCATATGACGGTTCAGGACGGTATTCGTTCTTCCACATCACGCGCCTATTTGCAGCCTGCCCTGAAACGCTCAAACCTGACCGTGATGACGCGTGTCCTGGTCGATAAGCTTATTCTGGAGAACAAGCGCGCCGTCGGTGTGATCGCGGCCCAGAATGACAAACAGATCGAGGTTCGTGCGAATAAGGAAGTTATCCTTTCAGCAGGTTCAATCGCATCCCCCATGATCCTGCAGCGCTCCGGCATCGGATCGGAAGGCTCGCTCAGACAGGCCGGCGTGGACGTCAAACATGTTCTGCCTGGCATTGGACAAAACCTGCAGGATCATCTCGAAGTCTATTTCCAGTATCATTGCACACAACCGGTCAGCCTCAATTCCAAGCTTGATCTGTGGAGCAAGTTCTGGATCGGCGCGCGCTGGTTCTTTTTCAAGTCCGGACTTGGCGCGACCAATCATTTTGAAAGCTGCGCCTTTATTCGCTCTCGCGCTGGATTGAAATCACCGGATATTCAATACCACTTTCTCCCGGCTGCGATGCGTTATGACGGCACGCCTTCAATCAAGGGTCACGGCTTTCAGGTCCATGTCGGCCCAAACAAACCGAAGAGCCGCGGCCGTGTGCAAATCACCTCACCTGATCCGGCGGACGCCCCTTCTATCTTGTTCAATTATCTCGGCCATGCCGACGATATTGCCGCCTGGCGCCAATGTATCCGCCTGACACGCGAGATCATCGCCCAGCCCGCCATGGACGCGTTTCGAGGCGACGAGATCCAGCCCGGTCTGGAGGTCAGCTCAGATGAAGAGATAGATCGCTGGGTCCGCGAAAATATCGAAAGCGCTTACCATCCATGCGGGACTTGCCGGATGGGGCCGAAAGACGCTGAAACCTCAGTCGTCGACACTTCGTGCAAACTGATCGGCATTGACGGCTTGCGCGTCGTCGACGCCTCAGTCTTTCCGACGGTACCGTACGGCAACATCAACGCACCGACCATCATGGTGGCCGAAAAAGCCGCCGACCTGATCCTCGGCAAAGCCCCGCTCTCACCAGAATCTCCAGAGATCTGGATCTCGGAGACCTGGCAGACCGCACAGCGCGAACGCCGCCCCGTTCGAACCCTCTAATTGACCCAGATCGGTGATGACCAGGCGCGTTCCTGAAGCGTCAATTCCAGCGCTGGATTTGGCGGTGTTCCGGCTCGAACAGCATCCCAGGTGCTCCAGCGACAAGTCGGGTTTTCAAGCACGCGGACATAATAGGCGCTGACTTGATCCGGGTTATAGTCCGGATCGCTCCACAGCGCTTTCAACTCACCCACACCTGAGCCCGGTGTGGTTTCGCATGAACTGACATCGACGCTGGCACCATTGTCCGGACAGCGCTGCGTCTCTGGATCAGGCGTTTCACCGCCAGAGCACGCGACATCGTAGATAGTCTCCTGCGCGGTGCCATTCTGAGCAGAGACTTTGATGATTTGCAATCGCTGCAAAGGCGCAGATCCCGGATCCTGGATCGCCCAGGCAACAAAGCTCGGGCTCGCGTCATCACCGCCTTCTATCTCGCCGCCCATTGGTACGCCGTGCGCATAGGCCCGCTCAAGCAGGTCCGCCGCGCCGAGAATTTCATCGGAATAATCACCCGCAAACAAGCGTACTTTCATGCGCGGGCCACTCGTTCCGAACGTCTCTTTGCGGCGCATCGCATCGAACAGGTCTTCGCGCGTATTCGCATCCGCCCAGACCCCGACCAATCCACTGGCGCTAAACTTGGCGCCTGTCAGAACGCGGTAATTGGTCGCCTCCGGAGCATCTTCCCATGAGGTGTAGCCGTCCGGCGGCACAGAACTGCGTTGCTGCGGACCCGCGCCGTCGGTTGGGAATTTGCCCCAATGGGTTTCTTCCTTCAGCGTCGCCGCTGCGATGTGCGTGTCGCTCGACCCGATAAAGCCAAACTTGTACGGATTGGCACCAAGCTGCTGTTCCAGCGCGATCCCGCGAGACAAGGCCGGGCGCACAAAATCGCCCTCATTGACCGTCGATTTCGCAGAACTTCCGATAAACACATCATATTGTTCAAACCCCGCCCATTCATCGTTCGGCGAGAACATGGGATGGGTCTCTGACGTGCCTTTGATCTGAGTGATTTCAACCAGCGGCTCATTCGCCAATCGGGTCAGCGCATAGGCTTCAGTCAGAGGGTCGCCGTCATAGGTCTCAAGCGCAAACATTTCACCGTTTGAGGCGTTTGAATTGTGCGGAATAGCAAGTGAATCGATGCCTTCAACGCGCTGATCCGTCATCCAGTCCCACAGGTCTTCCGGGTTGCGCGAATCCAGGGTCGAGAAAACCTGGTCCGGTGCTTGATTTTTGAAAATCACATTGCGGTGCAAATTGGCTGCGGAGCCTTGTTGCTGATTGACGATCGTCATGGCGGTGAATTCATAACCGGCAAAAGCCGTAAATTCGCCAGGTTGATTATGCCGCTCGGCTGCATTGATTGTCTCAGCCCAGATCTGGTTCATGTGTGCCTGATCTCGGATTTCCTCAATCGGTTGGCCCGCCACAAAAGACGTTCCAATAGCCCTGAAAGTCTGTGCCGATTCCGTCGCATCCTCACCAAACGCGCGCTGTGCCGTCAGGGTTTTTGAGAGCGGGTGATTTGGATCATTCATGAAGGGAACGACACCGAGATATTCGCCATGATCAGTGACCGCCAGGAAGTCGAGGGGCGGACCGTCCAGCTGGATTTCATAGCCGGCATCATGCGGAATTTTCTCGCCCTTCGCGAACCGGTAGGCATCGTCAGGCGTACGGCGAACATTGAAGATGTAGGCGTCAAAGCTGTTTTGGGTGTGGACATGCAAATCGCCGAAATAGGCATTGCGTGTCTCTGTGCGCTCTACGGTCTGTTCAAGCGGCGCTGTCTCTGCTGCATCCGCCGCAGTATCTTCTACATCTGGCGCGACGCAGCCACTTGCTGCGACGCCCAAAAGCGCAATGATTCCTGCTCGGTTCATTGTGACCCTCCAATTCGATCCCGAACATAGAGTGCATGGCGAGCGAAGCCTTGTCTATGCTGTCCCGATGACAGCCTGGGTCGAACCGGCCTCATCGGAATGCACGTTTAACCACCGTGCCAGCCGATCTCGGTTACAGATTTTGATCGTTCCATATCCGCGCTCAATCATTGCTTTTTCGTCCAGTATCGCGAGGGCGCGATTCATCGACGCGCGAGATAGACCAAGCGTTGAGGCAAGATCTGACTGTCGAAACCTCAGCACCGGCGCATCAGGTCCGCCGGGGGCGAGAATCAGCAAAAATTTCGCCACTCTCGGCACCAGCGGTAAACTGCGCACCGCGTGCAGCATTTCAAGAACAAGGTGCGAGCGCATTAAAGTCGTCTGCAGCAGCGCGTGCATATATTCAGGTTCGTCTGCGCACAGGGCAAGGAATCGCGGCGCGGGAATCTCGATAAGGGTTGTCGAACCGACTGCCGAAATATCATGTGTCCGGGGCAGCGTTGTGAACACCGTGAACTCGCCAAATGTATGACCGGGACCGATATAGGAGGTGAGAATGAAGCTGCCATCGGCGCCGTAAATCCCGGCCTGTGCTGCGCCATCTTCGATGATCGAGACACCGGGGCGTTGGTCGCCGCGACTGTGCACGAATTGTCCATCCGAAAGCATCCTGCGATGGCCGCTTTCAGATAGCCTCTGAGCGAGCTCTGGCGACAGCAATTGCATATAGGGGGTCGCTTGATATTGCGTGAAATCCGACATTTTTCAAATGTTGCATTTTTGACATTCTTTCTCAAGCACAGCTGCTACAATGCTCACAAAGAAAGAATAGTGAGCCGTCGCAGGCTCGATTGGGAGGAAATCATGAAATTCAGCCGGACAGCATCAATGGCCGCACTTGCCATTGCGATGACAGCTTGCAACGCCACGGGGACAAATCCGGATGAAAGCGCTGCGGTTGAATCCCAGCCTGAAGCAGAGCAACAGCCAGCCGCCTCGGAACCCACGAGAACTGCCGGCTTCAGTGATACCCGCAACGCCTATTTTGGCGACCTGCATATCCATACGCGAAACAGCTTTGACGCCTATATCTTCAATGTGCGGCGTACCGCTGATGACGCTTATCGCTTCGCCAAAGGTGAGACCGTCAAACACCCATCTGGCTTCGATATGAACATCGCTGGCGGCCCCCTCGACTTTTACGCGGTGACCGACCATGCCGAATATCTTGGCATCCTCCCGGCAATGAACACGCCCGGCACCGAGCTCAGCGAATTGCCGCGTGCCAAAGACATGTTCTCGACCGATCCAGAAAAAATCACTGCCGCGTTTCAAGGCGTCGGCGCCTCGGTGCGGTCGGGCGACAAGATTGAAGACATGTATGATAGTCCGCTGATCAATTCGGTGTGGCGCGAGAATGTCGATGCGGCAGAGCGTTACAATGAGCCCGGCGTATTCACGACCTTTGCCGCTTATGAGTTTACGTCAGTCACCACCACCACCGAAGACGGAACGTTTGGCGGCGGCAATTTGCACCGCAACGTGTTCTTTCGAGGCGAAGCGCCGCAACGGGCTTTCTCGACACTCGATTCAACCAATCCTGAAGACCTTTGGGACTGGATGGATGAACAGCGCGCCCTCGGAATTGAAGCCATCGCCATTCCGCACAACTCGAACGTTTCCAATGGGCAAATGTTCAAACTCGAGACGTATGACGGCGCGCCGCTTTCCATGGACTATGCCGATCAACGCATGCGCAATGAGCCGCTGGTTGAAGTCACCCAGGTTAAGGGCACATCAGAAACCCACCCTGACCTGTCCCCGAACGATGAATGGGCCGACTTTGAAATCTACGACCGTCTGCTCGGCGTTTACGATGTCTCCGAAACCAGTGGCGGCTATGTCCGTGAAGCTTATGGCGCTGGCTTGAAGCTTCAGGAAGAAGAAGGGTTCAACCCGTTCCGGTTTGGCATGGTCGCCGCGTCTGACAGTCACGTGGTAGGCGGTGCCTATGCGGAGGACGATTATTGGTCGAAAGTCGGCATTGTTGACGGTCTGCCAATCAATCGTGGGTCTGTGCCAATTTCGCCAGAGCCAGACCCAACCAGCCCATTCGGCGTAAAAGTCGGAACCAGCTGGGACGATCAACCTGATGTTCGCGCAACCAATAACGCGAATGAGTGGTTCTCACGTTGGTCAGCCTCTGGTCTGACAGGCGTATGGGCCGAAGAAAATACGCGCGACGCGATATTCGACGCCTTCCGCCGCAAGGAAACATTTGCGACCACAGGTCCACGCATGAAAGTCCGCTTCTTTGCCGGGCTGGATTTCGACTCCGACCTGATCGATGATGCAGACCTGCTGACCAAAGCTTACGCTTCAGGCGTTGCCATGGGCGGTGACCTGATCGGGAATGGCAGCGCGCCAAACTTTCTTGTCTGGGCGCAGCGCGACGTAAATGCTGGCCTGTTGCAACGCGTTCAAGTTGTCAAAGTCACAAGCGGCGGCGAGCGGGTCTATGACGCTGCATGCCACAATGGCGCACCGGATGCCGATACTCATCGCTGCCCGCACAATGGCGCATCAGTCGACATGACGACGTGTGCACCAACCGGTGACGGCGCGGCTGAAATCAAGACCATGTGGACGGATCCTGACTTCGATGCGGGTCAGCGGGCTGCCTATTATGTCCGCGTGCTCGAGAATCCAAGCTGTCGCTGGTCGACATGGGAAGCCTTGGCAGCTGGTGTTGAGCCACGTCCGGATCGCTCCGAAACGATCCAGGAACGGGCATACACGTCGCCAATCTGGTACGCTCCCGGCAACTAGATGAAGCGTCTTATTCGCGAACCTCTGGTTCACTTCGTACTGATCGCTGTGGCAATTTTTGTTGTCTATGGATGGCTGTCGGATCGCCGCGCCAGCGATGAGCAAACCATTCGCGTCACGGCCTCTGATATTGATCGCATGGCGGCCTTGTTCACGACCGAAGCCGGCGGGCTGCCGAGTGAACAAGATATGCGGGCAATGATCCTGGATCATATTGAGCAGCAAGCGCTGGCACGCGAAGCCCGGCGCCTGGGGCTGGCTGAAGGCGACACCGTCGTCGAACGTCGGCTGGCGCAGAAAATGTCGTTCATGATCACGGATATGGAAGCCGTCACTTCTCCGGAGCCCGGTGAGCTGGAAGAATGGTTCGCCCAAAACCAGGCGCTGTTCGTTGAACCGGACCGAATTTCTTTTCAGCATGTCTTCTTCACCCGCGCTGATGACCCGCGTCTCGACGAGACGATGCAAGCCTTGCGCGATGATCCGGAGATCTGGCGATCACTGGGCGATCCGTTCATGTTGCAACGTACTTATAGTGAGCTCCCACCACGAGAAATTGGCCGCCTGTTCGGCAGTGCGTTCGCGAACGAGATTGCGCAAGCCAACCGTGAACAAGGGACATGGTCAGCGCCTGTTGCATCTGCGCTAGGCGTGCATTTGGTGCGCGTGACCGCACGACGTGAGGGCGGCTTGCCTGAACTGGAGACCATTCGCGACCGCGTCCAAACCCGCTGGCAAGAAGAAAACGGCCGCGCCCAGGCTCGCGAAGCGGTCGCGGCGATCGTGGATCGTTACACTGTTGAGATAGAAGGCATATCCGAGCCTTGAACCGTCTCATTCAATGTCTCTTCTGTTTGGTTCTGATATCTTCGTTTCTGCCTCACGGCGCGAACGCCCATGAAGTGAACCCAGCCTATCTGGAACTGCAAGAAATCAGCGAACAACGCTTCGCCGTCACTTGGAAACAGCCCCTGAAAGATGGCAAGCGCCTTCGCCTGCAGCCTGTCTTCCCGACAGATTGTACGCAGTCGGACCCAAGCTTGCGGCTCGCGGGCCCGGCAATTGTTGAGTCCTCACAATTAAGGTGCGACCTCCGGCAAGGGGAGCTGCGCATCGATGGTCTGCAGCGGACACTGACAGATGTGTTTGTTCGCATCGTCTATGAGGACGGCGAAACCGTTTCCGTCCTTCTGCGCCCAAGTTCCACATCCATTTCACTGGAGCAGCCTCAAAGCGGTGCGCCTTTGATGGCGTATTTCAGTCTCGGTGTTGAGCACATCATTTTTGGTTATGATCACCTTCTATTTGTGCTGGGACTTTGTTTGCTGGTCAGTGCGCGCAACCTGTTTCAGACGATCACTGCGTTTACCGTTGCACACTCGATTACGCTCGCCCTGGCGACGCTTGGCAATATTACCCTGCCCGGGCCACCCGTCGAAGCGGTGATTGCGGTCAGCCTGATCCTGCTTGCGCGCGAAGCCCTGACTTTGATGGCCGGCGGTCAAACTCTGACAGCCCGATTGCCATGGTTAGTCGCATTTGGATTTGGTCTCATTCACGGATTTGGATTCGCTGGCGCGCTATCTGATATCGGATTGCCGCAAAACCAGGAAGCGTGGGCGCTCTTATTGTTCAATCTGGGCGTTGAGATCGGCCAGATTGTCTTTGTCCTATGTGTTTTCGCCGTGAGCTGGCTCATCGTAATGGCTCATCGGTCATCAGAACGCGTGATCCGAACAGCCGCGGCGTATGCGGTGGGCGTTGCCGGCACATATTGGGCAATCGAACGCATGCTGTCGTTTTAACGTTACCCCCAGCCTACGTGGATGCAGATGAGACGCTGTGCCAAAAAAGCCACAATGTCCGGACAATAACATCGCCTTGCAATCCAGCGCTTGCCACACTGTGAATCCTTCTCAAAAGTAAAGGGTATATCATTTGTTTGTGTGTTGAGGATCGCGCGGACGCAAACCTGGGAGAATACTTAATGTCGAAGTCAATTTTACTCGCTGGCGCAACCGCTTTGGCGATTACAGCCTATACTGCGCCGGCACTCGCGCAAGATGCGCCCACTGAAGAACCCGAAGCCCGTCAGGACACGATCATCATCACTGGCCGGAAAAAGGAAGAGACGCTGCTTGATGCTCCCATCTCTGTTTCCGCGTTTTCTTCGGAGACCCTGCAAGCTGTTGGCGCCCTGAACGCCCGCGATATTGCGGACTTAACACCAGGGCTGCAGATTAATGGCGATTTTGGTCGGACGGGTGAACGCCCAGTGATCCGCGGCATCTCCAATCTGCGCGCAGAGACGGCGCAGCCTGTCGGTCTATTCATTGATGGCGTCTACATTCGAACCGGAATCATTTCGTCTATCCTCGACAATGTCGAACGTGTCGAAGTTCTGAAAGGCCCTCAAGGCGCGCTTTATGGCCGCTCCACTTATGGCGGTGTGATCAACTATATCTCCAAGACGCCAGGCGATGAATTTGGCGGCAATATCTCGCTGACTTATGGCGAGCATGACCAGATCGAAGGAACCGCGCGGATCGAAGGTCCAATTGCGCCAGGGCTGAACGTCGCGGTTGGCGGTCAGTATTACGAGTATGGCGGCGAGTATGACAACATCAATCCAAACACAGCTGGCGCCCGCGAAGTTGGCTCTGAGAAAACCACCGCCCTTTACGGACAGTTGAACTTCCAACCGGTCGACACGCCAGAATTCGAAGGCAATTTCCGGGTCTATTACTCAAAAGACGAAGATGGTCAGTTCGCGGGTCAATTATTCGACTCGACCTTCAACAACTCTGTTGCTGGCGGCGGAACAGCCTGCCCGGAGGTCATTCGCTCTTTCTATTGCGGTGAAGCGATTACGCCAGATAATGTCAATATCGCCACCTCTTTGCGCGCGGGTGAGAACACCTCCGCATTCTTTGGCGGCCTGCCGGCGCCATGGGATTTCAAGGCAGGGCTTGATCGTGAAGTTATGCGCATCACCGGTGATCTTAGCTATGAGCTGACCGACACAATTTCAATTCTGTATCAGGGCGGCCTGACGACGGAAGAAACGCATAATGTCGTCAACCAATCATATTCCCCAACAATTGTCGGAAATTCGTTTGGATCCTTCCCATCCGCCTGGGTCACCGATGATATGGGCGATCGCGAATACTGGTCCCACGAAGTGCGTCTTAACGGTGAGCTCAACGAGAACATGACCTGGATCATCGGCGCATTCGCTTTTGGCGACGAATCGAGTGGCCGTGACCGGGACATTCTGCAAGCAGACTATGAATTTGACGGCGCAACCCAGAATGATGAGCGGACAATATTTGCGGCGCTGGATATCGATGTCACTGACAAAATCGGCCTCGGGTTCGAAGGTCGTGCATACGAAGAAGACGTCGAAGCCGAGCTCGCCACTGGCCAAATGCTCAGTGAAACATTCGACGGCTTCACTTATCGCGTCACCGCCGACTATAATTTCGACAATGGCGCTCTGCTATACGGAAGCATCTCGACCGGGAACAAAGCTGGCGGGTTCAACACCAATGTCAACCCAACCACCAATCCGGAATTTGTCTCCTATGACGAAGAAACCGCGATGCAATTTGAACTCGGCTATAAGGCAGAATATTATGACGGTCGGCTAAGGTTCGACAGCGCCGTGTTCGCAATTGATCTCGAAGATCAGCAAATCAGCCAGGTGGTTCAACTGCCAAATGCACAGGGCGGGTTCGATCAGGTCACGGTCGTTCTTAATGCAGGTCAAACCGAGATTCGCGGTGCTGAGTTGAACGTGCAAGGCGATTTCACTGACAATCTGACCCTTGGTCTGGCCTGGGCCTATGCCAATAGTGAATTCACGGAAGGCACGGATCCAACGCAAGCAACGATCTTGCCGTCAGACACACTGGTGGGCTTCAAAGTTCCACGCGTATCGGAGAATTCCGGAACGATCATGGGCGAGTACACGTTCCCAAGCTACGGCGCCTGGGAAACCAATCTGCGCGTCGATGGAATCTATGCCTCGTCGCGTTTCGCTCAAGTGCAAAACCTGACGGAAACCGGCGAAAGCTTCAAAACCAATGCACGCCTGACGTTTTCGAATGAAGAGCATGGCACAGACCTGGTGATCTGGGGACGGAACGTGTTTGACGATGACACGCCGTCAAACGTCTTCCGTTATGTTGATCCAGGTGACTTCCGCTTCTTCGCACGGGCTCACGTTGTGTTCCTTCCGCGGGGCTCGCAGTTTGGCGCGACGGTTCGCAAACGTTTCTAGCTTTTGAGAACGATCAGTTATCAAAGGGCGGCGCTTTATCGTGCCGCCCTTTTCTTTGGTTGCAAGCGAGAAATCCATCACGCGAGGCATCCAGTAAATCGACTGCGCTAAGGGGTGGGGGCCTGTTCGGCAAACTCAATCGTCGCGCCGTCCGGTGCTTTAATGGTGAATATGCTCATCGCGCCAAAAGACGGGCGATTGGTGTCATATCCCTCGTGTTCAATCGTCCAACCGCGCGACCGGATGAGCTCTTTCGCCGCCGCACCAGACTCCACTGGATAGGTCACAGATAGCCATCCCAAATTCGGCGCCACGCACCGGTCCGCATAGTCGAAGCCATCGAGACCGTCGATTTCAATATATTCCATGCGCCCGTAAAGCGTCTGAGTTTGCGGTGTGAAGATACCGGCTTTGTAGGGCACGCTCGTGGTCAGGTTTTGCGGAATTCCGAGAGGCATAAGCGTCGGCTCATCATCCGTATAAGGCGCACCATACCAGACCCGGTTGAACCCGAGCACATCTTCCATCAGCACGCGCACTGCTTCCCGATCCCGTGTCATCTGCATGATATTGAACGGGCGACTGATACGTTCGAACGGTGTGAAATCTTCCGGCGGCGGGCGGTTCAGGCGCTCATACGCTTGCACTTGCAGCCCGTCCGGTCCCTTGAAAACGACAATGCTCAGTTCTGATCCATTGAAGGATAGCGGCGCAATCGGCGTTTCGGTACCCCAGCCCATCGCGATGGCATCATCATAGATCCGTTCAATATCATTCGCGCGCACCATGAACGACCAAAAGCAGCCTGTGTCCCAAGCGCGGGCACCAGGACGAGTGAGAAGTTTCCGGCCGGCATTGTCGAAGCGGATAAGACGCACATAGCCAGCATCACTGCCGGGTGCCCGCAAAGTCAGGACTTCGGCTGACGCCTCTGGCGGCAGATCAAGTGCTGCCAGTTCTGAGCCCTCCAGCGGGCCTCGATAGAGTGTTTCATAGCCGCCAATATCCCGGAAAAACCGCGCCGTGCGATCAAGATCTGAAACACTTGCCGTTGCCATCAGCCAGGGCTTGCTGGTGACCGGTGAGGGCAACACGTCCGGCGGCGGTGTTACGGCGAGCGCTTTGGCTTCAGATTCAGCAGGCACAGACTGGCAAGACGCAAGCAGCCCCAGTGCGAACACCGGGGCTGCCAATCGTTTTAGCGATCTCTGCACGGGTCTAGAACTCGACCCCGAGCTCAACGCCATACTCAGCTGGCGGCGACGCATAAGTCGTAAACGAGCTCGCTGATGACGCGCGGTAATATTCTTCATCGGTCAGGTTACGACCGAAGACGGCAACCGACCAACCACGTTCGTCTGCATATTTAAGCCGCGCGTTGATCAAAGTATCAACCTCGATGAAGGCATGAGCCGGAGAGTTCGCAACCAGGCTCCAGCTATCATCTTCGAAGCTCGCATCCGCTGACAGGATCAACTCACCTTGATAGACGGGCTGCGTATACAGAGCGCCCAGCGTGGCTTTATATTCCGGCGCATTCTTGAGATCGAGGCCAAGCGCACAGCTGATGATTTGCTGGTCATCCGTAGGATCGGTGCCAGCCGGACAGCCGGCCCCATTATTGCTCAAGCCTCGCGCCTGGTCGCCAGTGACCGAGGTGTATTCAGCGTTGAGTATACCCAAGTTGCCGTTGATCTGGAAATTGTCAGAAACTTGCCAAACCCCTTCGACTTCCAGCCCGGAAATCTCTGTTTCATCGACATTGAAGCGCGTGAAGCCGAGGCCAGGAACGGTCGCGCCGATTTGCAGGCCTTCATACTTATTGAAGAATGCTGCCGCGTTTAAGCGGAGATTACCGTTCCAGTCAGATTTGATGCCCACTTCGAACGAGTCGAGCGTTTCTTCGTCGACTGGCAAGAATACAGCCGTACCGCTAAAGGCATCTGGTGACCAACCACCAGACTTGAAGCCCGTTGAGTATTTCGCATAACCGAGGATGTCCTCATTGAAGCGATAGTCCGCGCCAATCGTGTAGCTGACATTTTCGAATTCTGCATCGTCGGTGCGGGCAAACCCGAACGGACCGACGCCTTCGAAATTCTTGTCATCAATCGTGCCACGCACACCAGCCGTGATCGATAGCTGATCACTGACATCATAAGACCCCTGACCAAACAAGGCGACTGAAGTCGTCGTGGCGTCAATCGCAAACGGGAAGATAAAGACCGTATCGAGGTCAAGATCTTCCTGGAAAAGATAAACACCCGCGATCCAGTCAAGTGCGCCTTCGCCGCTTTTCCCAATGGTGAATTCCTGGCTGAACTGATGCTGATTTGTCTCTTGCGAATAAGGGAACCCAATCCGCGTGCTAAGCTCATCTTCGAGTTCACGATAGGCGGTGACCGATGTGAAATCGAGCCCGCCGACATCACCCTCGATGCGCGCCATCACACCTGAGCTGGTCAACTCTGAACTATAATCGGAAAAACACCCAAGCGGCAGCAGACCGCCTGCAGGACATGTCGTTCCCGGCGCAGGTTCAATCGTGAAGATGTTATTGTCGGCATCGTTGCCCGGCGCAATTGAATCCGGGATCGGATCGGACTGATCATCTGTATGATCAACCGCGATCAACAAGTTCCAGTCTTCGTTGAACTCATGATAGAATGAGGCCCGTAAAGCGATGGTGTCCAGCGCGCCAACATCGCCGCGGGCATTGCCAGCTTGTGCACCGTTCGGACGCAACTCATGAAAGCCTTCACGTTCGCGCGAGAAGCCCGTCAGACGAAATGCTGATGTGTCTGAAAGCGCGATATTGGCTGTCGCTTTGAATTCCTGGCGATTGTAATTTCCGAAGGTGGCACTCATCTCGCCGCCATCTTCAAATTGCGGCTTCACAGACGTTAGTTTGATCGCGCCGCCAATTGTGTTGCGGCCGTACAGTGTGCCTTGTGGGCCGCGCAGAACTTCGAGCGACTCCAGATCAACCACATCGAACAAAGACCCAACAGAGCGGCCGATATAGACTCCGTCGACATAAATTCCGACGGCTTGATCAACCGCGCCGCGGCTTTCATCTTCGCCAACACCCCGCAAGAAAATACGGGCCGCGCTCGCGGTCCCGGTATTCGTCGCGATGTTGATATTAGGCACTTGAGCGGCCAGATCCCGAATGTTCAGAACCTGCTTGTCTTCAAGTTGTTCTGTCGACAGCGCTGTGACCGCAACCGGCACATCCTGCAGGTTTTCTTCAACCCGCTGCGCCGTCACATTCACGGTCCCTAGGCGACGCGCGCCCTCGTCCTGGGCGAGCACTGGCGCTGCAAAGGCAGTCGAAAGTGCCGCAACAGCAGTTGCGCAGATCAGTGTCTTTTTCATGTCCGGAATCTCCTCAAATCACGGTTGGATTATTTCTCCCGCTCTAATTGATATACCATTTAATTCAAATTGCGAGATTTGTCCGGTCATTTGAAATTTGTGTGATATAATTGCACCACCGCTAGGGCGCGGGTGCGGCTTCCGGAATGCCTTGAATGAGCAATACGTCAAAGTCGCCCCAGGCATTATCAATCCGGGCACGGCGCAATACATCATATTCAGGACTGGCCCAGAAATCGCGGGCAGCCTGTGCGTTTGGCCATTTGCTGAGCACATAACTGGGCGGGGCATAGTTGCCCTCCAGCACTTCAATACCGGGGCCGCCGCCAATCGCCAGATAGGCCCCGCCATGTTCAGCATAAAGCGGAGCAAGCTTCGCCGCATAGCCCTCCATGAAGGCGGGACGATCGAGCACTTCTCCCAGAACGATCATGTAAGCGGGCGGTTCTGGCGTCGTTTCCTGGCTATCTGCCTGTTGAACCGGCAAACCGACACATGCTGCCGCCCCGATCCCTGCGCATAGACCCAGGACGCTGCCTGCGATAAATCCCTTCATGTTTTCCTCCGACTGGCTGGACACGAATAAAAAGATATATCATTTGAAGAGAACCTAAACACAAGCGGAAAAACAATGACGCAAGATCTGTCTCAACCGACCATGGTGACGTCCGGCAAAACGGCGCGCGAAATATTCGAGGAGGTTCGCTCCAATCCGGCGCGCGCCAGATTTGGA
>CAYGUD010000016.1:4857-16586 GCA_964352865.1 uncultured Hyphomonas sp. | reverse complement strand
ACGCCGCGATATGATTGTCCTTGATCAGGATGGCATCATCCAGGCCGTAGCGGTGAGAGGTCCCGCCGCCGCAGCGTACGGCGCGTTTTTCGACGGCTCGGTGGCCCGGCGTGGTTTTACGCGTGCAGACGATTTTCGCTTTGGTGTGTGCCATCCGCTCTGCAAAACTCGATGTCAGGGTGGCGATACCGGATAGCCGCCCAAGGAAGTTCAGCATCGTCCGCTCAGCGATCAGGATCGAACGGGCTTCGCCTTGCATGACAGCGACAATGTCGCCAGGCGCGAGGGTGTCGCCATCTGTCTTATGCGATTCCAGCGACACATCGCGGTCGATCAGCTTGAGGGCGAGCGTTGCGGCATCCATGCCTGCGAGACGTCCAGTCTGGCGCGCTCTGATATGGGCCGTGAGCTGCGTGCCGGGGGGAATAGTGGCGTCCGTCGTGAGATCGCCGGCCCGGCCGAGATCTTCAGTCAGCGCGAGCCGAACAATCGGTTCGAGGACAATATCGGGCAAGGGTGGCGGGGCGATGAATGTCATGTAGCTGGTTCCAATTCGGCGGCGGTGACGGTCGACATGGCCGTGAAAGTCCGCTTCGCGTCTGTCTGTGTTTCTGGGAAGTCGCTACGAAAATGCCCGCCGCGGCTTTCTTGTCTAGCCAAAGCCCCTTCGGCAATGATCCGAGCGGCGCACAAAGCGCGCGCAGCTGGGTAACTGGCTTCGAACGCCTCAATCTGGCTCAGGAGAGATGAAAGCCCTGTTGCGTCGCGCACGACGCCGCATTTCGCTGCCATCTCATCGCGCAGGCTTTGCAGAACCTCATCTGGCAAGTCGGCAGGGACGAGGCCGGTGCTTTCACTGGCCAGCGTCAAATCGGCGTCTCGCAAGCGGTCTGCGATCCGCGCTGCCATAACCACCGCTTCGAGCAGGGAGTTCGAGGCGAGGCGATTGGCGCCGTGGGCCCCGGTGCTGCTGCATTCACCGCAAACACTGAGGCCATTCAGACTGGCCCGTCCCCAGGTGTCTGAAAGAATACCGCCCATGTGATAATGCATCGCGGGCGCCACAGGGATGACGGATGTCCGTGGATCAATGCCCGCTGCCATGCAAGCGGCGAACACGGTCGGGAAATGATCCTGAATGTGGTCGCCGATCGCGCTGCGCGTATCGAGGAAGGTTTTCCGGCCTTCAGAGATTTCTGTATGAATGGCGCGGGCCACTTCATCGCGCGGCGCGAGCTCGGCTTGTTCATGATAGCGGGCCATAAACGGCGCTTCATCTTCGCCGACCAGGCTGGCGCCTTCGCCGCGCAAGGCTTCCGTGGCGAGCGGGGACGGATCCAGTCCGACATCCATGGCGGTGGGGTGGAACTGGACGAATTCCGGATCGGCGATCACAGCGCCCGCCGTGTAAGCCATGGCCAGAGCATCACCGCGCGCCTGCGATGGATTGGTCGTGACGCGGAACAATCCACCAGAGCCGCCTGTGCAGAGTACGGTTTCCGGGCTGGTAAACGCTGCCATCCGGCCGCGGCGGTCCTTCAGGATGGCGCCGCCTATACGGCCATTGCTGTCCTGCAGCAGGCCAACCGCTTTGGCGTGTTCAATCAGTTCAACATGGCTCGCTGCACGAATGGCAGCGGTCAGCGCGCCCATGATCGCTTTGCCCGCCAGGTCACCCGCAACCCGCGCGACGCGCGCGTGCGAGTGCGCAGCCTCCAGACTAAGTGCAAGTTGCCCATCTGGCGTTCGGTCAAATGGAACGCCCAACTCGATCAGGTCTCGGACACGGCGCGGGCCGTCTTCGGCAATCAGTTTGGCAATGGCGGGGTCGACGAGACCTGCACCTGCAGCAACCGTATCAGCGGCGTGCTGTTCCGGACTGTCCAGAGGGTGCAGGGCTGCGGCCAGACCGCCTTGTGCCCAGGCTGAAGAGGCCGCCTGGCCTAGCGGCGCGGGCGAAATCACGGTGCACAGGCGCGGCGCCAGGCGCAGGGCGAGGAACAAGCCAGCCAGGCCTGCGCCAATGATCAAAACGCGCGCATCGCCTGCCGGGGCAGGGGCGGTGTATCGTTCAGGCCGAGGCCCGATCTGTGTGGTCAAGAAATGCCCCCTTCGTCCCTGACCCATTCAGCGGGACGGGTACGCCCGGCACTGACCAGCGCACCATGCATGCGCGCTGTGGATTCAATTGTCAGGGTGAAATTGTCTGGATAGTAAAATTCGCTGTCAAAGCCGTTGATAAATTCAACAATCCGGCAGCGCACTGATAATTGGTTGCCGAATTGCGAGACCTGGCAGTCCTGACGCACAAGATAGTCTTCGGGGAGTTGAGGGCAGCTTTGGCGCGCCGTGATCTCGCCTTTGAATGTCGTCTCGCTGGTGCGTTCAAGGTGCGCTGTGCCGCCAAACTAACAGTCGGCTTCTACGACGGCTTCAAAAGTCCAATGGCCGGCAATGTTCGCTTCTGCGTTTGCTGACAAAGTCAGCACAGTTGAGAGGAGAGCAAAAGCGATCAGACGCATCAGGAAATGCCTTCTTCGGACCGGCGAAACTCAACTGGCGCCGTTGCTGCAGAGACGAGCGCGCCCCACATCCGGCTATGGTCCTGTATGGTCAGGCTGAAATTGTCCGGGACATAGATCAGCCCTTCGACTTTTTGCTCGAGCATTTGTGTGATTTCAGAGCGGATCGAGACCTGATTGCCGAACCGCCGAGCCTTGCATTGCTGCAGCACCACGGACCGGCCCCACATCGAGCAGACTTCGACGGCGGTCAGCTCGCACTCATACAAACCGTCTTCGGGATGGCTGCTGAGGCGCATTGTTCCGGTCATGATACACTCGCCCTGACGATAGGGTTTGGTCTGGAAACTCCAGGAGCCGAGGACATCGCCAGGATCCTTTGTATCGGCCCCGGCGGAGAGGAGAGACATGCCGAGCAGCCCTGCAACAATCGTTGCCAACCATTTCGCCATCACGCTCTCCTTCGCTGATTCACCGTTTTACCTTAGCCGCCTATATGGCGGCGACAAGGCATCAGTTTGGTGAAATTACCTCAATGTCCATGGGTTTGAGGCCGGTCTCGAAGGCCAGCGGATTGGCCATTTTCGGCAAAGCCAGCATGGCATCAATCGCCGCTTTCGCCTGCAGCCGAACGTCTTCCTCGATGGTCACTTCATACTTCATCTCTTGCAAGCAATCGAGAATGTTCTCGAGCGTGATCTGCTTCATGTGCGGGCAGAGATTACAGGGCCGGACAAAGTCGACGCCTGGATTTTCAGAGGCCACATTGTCTGACATCGAGCATTCCGTCAGCAGGACGACTTTGGCCGGGCTTTCGTCTTTGACATAATTCGCCAGAGCTGCCGTGGAGCCTGCAAAGTCAGCGCTTTCCAGAACATCAGGTGGGCATTCCGGGTGGGCGAGAATGACCACGCCGGGATGGGCTTCCCGCAGCGCTTCAACATCGTCGGCGCTGAACAATTCGTGTACTTCACACGCGCCAGGCCAGGTGATGATGCGGATATCGGTTTGCGCTGCAACATTCTTGGCGAGATACTGATCCGGGACCAGGATGACCGTGTCTGTGTTCCATTCCTTGGCCACAGCTTCGACCACTTGTGCAGCATTGGAGCTGGTACAGGTTATGTGGCATTCGGCTTTCACATCGGCCGTGGTGTTTACATAAGTGACCACTGGATAGTCAGGATAACGCTCTTTGATCAGACGCACGTCAGGGCCGGTAATCGAGCTGGCAAGCGAGCATCCGGCTTCCAGGCTTGAGATCAGAACGGTCTTGCTCGGCGCGAGGATCTTCGACGTCTCGGCCATGAAGTGGACGCCGCCCTGAACAATAATGTCCGCTTCTACGTTCGCGGCTTCGCGGGCGAGTTGCAAACTGTCACCGCGAAAATCACCGACAAGCCGGAAAATGTCGGGCGTCATATAATTGTGTGCAAGGATAACTGCGTTCTTTTCAGCTTTCAGATCATTGATCGCGGCCACCAGGGGCGCAACAGCAGGCCATTCCATTGGCGTGATGAAGTCGCTGACCAGTGGATAAAGGTGATCCGTCTTGGATTTGACGTCATCATCATAAAACAGCCCGCGCTTTTCGGCAGCCGATGCGGCGCGCAATGGGGTCGGGGTCGGGCACCCGGGTCCGGAATCAATCAATCGTGCCATGTCAGCCTCCTGTTATGCTCAACTTGAGCATTATCTGGGTGTGAAGTAACGCGATTTCAAGTTCAGCCACTCAAAATTGCGCAGAAATCCTCACGCCTCACCCTTATGCTTTAGGTGAGCAAAAGCGTATTATGGCATATTTGCGCATCGCGCAAGCGGTCGTCCCTGTTTCTCATTTCCCAACACCGACAATAGCGGCAATGTGCTGTTAATACCTTGTTAACCAAAAAGATCTTGCATGAGAACAAAAGTAGAATATAAGGATTGGAACACAAGGAGAACAGCAATGAGAGAAATGAAATTCCGCGGCCGCTCTGGAAAAGCATATGCCTTCACCCGCATGGCACCGACCGCGCCCTGGGCGCGCGAAACCGGCGTCGCAATGTTCGCGGCTCAAGGGCCATTTGGCTGGCGCGTCGTTCGTCTGACGACATTACGCGGCCGATTGCATGATGTTCAGCCGATCTGGGCCTGGGCCGACGCCGAACGCTATGGTGCCCGTGCGGTTTTCATTTTGCGCGAAACTGATCCAACCCGTCGTGCCGTCGCATTGCAAGACCTCGAAGCCGGTCTCAACCCTGTGCTTGAACATACGGATCAGGAGATCGCTCTTGCTGCTTAATTCGAAGACTGCGCCGCAAGGCGATCACCATACCACGCCTCAACATCTTGTTCGATCAGAGGAAGCGGTCGTGGACCGGGCTCAATCAATGTGTACTGAAACTCTGATTCTGAATACCGTGTTCCGAGAACAGCCTGCGCGCGTTCTGACAACGCCTTATAACGATGCCGCGCGATTGCGACTGCGCTGTGATATCCCGGTTTAGCCGCGACGGTTAAAGCCAGCTCTCGTGCCAGGGGTTCGCCCAGCCCCGCATTTGCGGCGATATAGTCTGTTGCCTCGGCGATTGTCCAACGGCTCAAATGGATGCCGGTATCCGCCGCGGCCAGGACTGACTGAATCAGATCAATCGATGCCTGCCCAATCACGCCCATAGGATCCGGTTCCGCACCGACCGGCACCGGTTCAATGCTCTGATCCCAGATATAATACTGCCATGCTGCTTCAATTGCCGGGTATTCGACAATTTGTCGGTACGGCGTCCGCTCGCCAGCACCTTCGGCTTGCCATGTTTGGTACGGGGCGGTTTGCAACAGACTTTGAAAGCGCCGCAAGGCGTCTGCCTGTGCCGGAAAGGCTGGGTTTGACTGCACCCGCAGCATTGCTGTTTCCGGCGCCAGTGCGAGCAGGGTATCGATTGGCGCTGGCTCTGTAACTGGTTCCGAGATCGGCGCAGCCTGCACCGGCAGGGTTTGTTCGAACCAGGCAAATCGCAGCGACAAGCGTTCCGGCTTTTCCGCAACGGTCTCCCCTAATGCGGGATCAATCGTCATCATTTGTGACAATGCCCGGCGTTGGGCCGCGACGGTCTCGAGATGCCCGTCATGCAATCTGGTGATGTTCACGGATTCACCCAGCGCTGCTTTGATAATGCCAGTGAACAATTCCTGACCCTGCGGCTGAGCCCAGATTCCGGGTTTGTCAGATGTCGCGTCCGACATATTCTCCAGTGTCAGTATCATTTCGCGATAGGCTGGACGCAAGTTTTCGTCGAGTTCGAGGGTCGCCAATGATGACAATCGCGCCCGCCGATCGGTATCCAGGTCATCGAGATTGAGGATGAGGGCGTTGAACGTGTCGGAGAGTTGGTTCAAGCCTGTGTCTTCGTCGTCCAGCAGACGCTGAAGACGGTTTCGCGTTTCGGTTACCAAGGCGCGAGGGATGACAATCCCTGAGGCCTGGTCCGCGATAATCCGCCGTTTGGTGTCCTGAAGCGCCGAGCTCAAAGCGCCCATGCGAGCGAGATAGGCGGCGGCTTGTTCGGCACTGTTTATGGATTGGCGATAGGCCAGCAAATTCGGGCCATCAATCCAGATCCCGGAGAATGGATCTATGGCGTAAGGGCGCAGCGATGCGTAGCCAAATCTTCCATAGCCGAGTTGTTCGAGCGCGATAATGTCAGAAAGCGCCTGTTCAGCAACCTCCAGGTCGCGGGTCAATGGATGGCCAGCCGGGAGGCGCGGACGCGTCTGCAAGCGCTGCAACAATTCTATACGCACCAGGCGACGGCGTTCAAATCCGGCTTGGGAATGATTGTCCAGCGCGAAATTCGCGGACGGCCCGAGATAACGCTCAAGATTGAGGCGGCTGGCTGTTTCTGGCGACAGGGCCAGCTCGGTGCGCAGAAAGTCGGCGGCGATGGCTTGCGATTGCGCGATCGCCCGGCGCGTCGATCGAGAGTCATCGACATCCTGGCTACAGGCGCTCAGACTGCCCATCACGGCGATTGAAACCCCGAGAAATAGAAGCTGCCAAACGCGTTTGCAGGCGCCAAAAAGACGAGAAACCCAGAATAATTGATGAAACATCCGCAATAGCTGCATTCCCTGCTCGTCTCCCTGTTGTCGGCCCTATTCATTTCCGTTACACCGCGCCAGTCTATCAAGCGGAGTGGCCTGTGGAAAATACGCCGACTACACAACAATCAGAACTGACCGGAAACGTCCTGTTCTACAAGAACCCACAACCAATTAATCCTGAGCAACATGCCGGGTTGGGTGTGAAACAAATCGATCAACCGTTCGGATTTTTGCGCGAAGCGCACGCGGTCCCTGTGACTGTGACGGAATTCGGCATGGCGGCTGCGTCTTATCCAATTATTTTTGTTGGAGATGATTTTACGCCAGTTGCCGTTATGGGCGTTCGGCAGGGCGAAAACCTGTACGTGTCTGCCGAAGGTCAAATTGATCCGGAATTTTATGTCCCGGCTTTTGTTCGTCGCTATCCTTTTGTGTTTGCGAACGATAATCAAGGCGAGCGCCTATTGCTTTGCATCGATCGCGATGCGCCAATGGTGTCCAACCAGCCAGAGGTGCCATTGTTCGAAAATGGCGAACCAAGCGCGTTCACGCAAAACGCTATCGAATTCTGTCAGGAATTCGAACGCCAGCGCCGGGCGACAGCCGAGTATACAAAAATCATCAAAAGCATGGGTCTGTTCGAACAGAAATCCATTGCGTTCCAGCCGCGTGATCCGCAGGGAAACCCTATTGGTGAGCAGCAGAAAATTGCTGATTACTGGGCCGTCGACGAGAACAAATTGAATGAACTTACCGACGAGCAGTTCAAAGAGCTTCGCACCAATGGCGCGCTCGGAGCGATTTATGCGCATATGATTTCGCTGCTGAATTGGCAGCGCGTGATCAACCGCGCGCTTCGCGCCCAAGCGTCAGCATCTGGCGCAGCGGCGGCTGCCCCGGCAGCGCCGCAAGCGTAATTACGCCACTGCAATTCGATTAAGAAGGGCGGCTGAATTCAGCCGCCCTTTTTTGTGTCTGGTTCGCGTCTGGTTCGTGTCTGGATTTTTCTGGTCACATCCTCGCGAGGTGGTTTTACTCTGCCTCGCGCTCCTATATGCACCGCGTAAGATATATAGGATCATTTGAATGACCGGTCTTCGCAGTCTCCTGCTTCTGATTATTGCCGGCGTAATGGTGTTTGCGCCAGCGCGGGCCCAACCTGTCGATGGCGGGCATGCGCGTGTCGAGCTGATTTCAGAACGCGCTCTGGCGATTCCAGGCGAAACGGTCTGGTTCGGTCTGTCTTTCGAGATCGACCCCAAATGGCACGTCTACTGGATCAATCCGGGCGACGCTGGCATCGCCCCCGAAATCACCTGGAGCAATACCAGCGGTCTCGAGGCAGAGCGGATCGGCAAGTTCAAATGGCCGGTGCCGGAATTGCTACCGATCGTACCCGGCCAGATCATGGATTATGGCTATTCCGATCAGGTCGTGCTGCCATTTGCGGTGACACTTCCGGACGACGCTGACGGCGCGATCCTGTTCGAAGGCGTCGCGGATTACCTGATTTGCGAAGATATCTGCATCCCGGAGAGCGTTGATGTTCGTCACCTTCTATCGGTTGGCGCAGGGCAATTGCCTGACACGTATGGATCAGAGCTTATTCAGGCTGCGTTGAGGCAAGTTCCACCGGCATTTTCCGGTGATGTGCACCTCAGCGATAATGGCGCGACCTGGACCTTGTCGCTGTCTGGCGAGCAAGTGGCTGGTCAGACAGGTGAGGCCCGCTTCTTCCCTTATGGTCATGAAATTACCCATGCGGCGGAGCAAATCGCTGGCTTCGGCGAAAACGGCCTCAGCATCGGACTGACCCCCAAAAGTGAAGACACTGTGCTGCCGGAAACGCTTGCAGGCGTGGTGACCATTGGCGACCTGGCATTTGACGTTTCTGCCATACCGGGCGCGGTCTTGCCGGGGACGGCCGGGCAGGGTGGTTTTGGCGGCGGTATTGGCGCCCCAGGCGGCGCGGGCAATCTGTTACTATTGATGGGATTTGCCCTGGTTGGCGGGTTGATCCTGAACCTGATGCCATGCGTGCTGCCGGTCTTGTCGATTAAGGCAATGGGCCTTGTTTCATCAACTGCGAACGGCAATGCCGGCGAGGCGCGCGCCCATGGCCTTTGGTATACAGCAGGGGTTCTGGTCAGTTTTGCGGCTCTGGCGGTTGCCATTCTGAGCGTCCGCGCCGCGACGGGGATCGCGATTTGGGGGTTCTGGTTGCAGAATCCCATTCTGGTCACGGCATTGATCCTGATCGTGTTCCTGATCGGTCTGTGGCTGCTCGGCTTGTTTGAGCTTGGCACATCGGTTCAGAGCGTCGGATCAGATCTCGCCACCCGGCAGGGCAGCGCGGGCGCGTTCTTTACCGGGGTTCTCGCGGCGGTTGTCGGCGCTCCGTGCACGGGTCCATTCCTTGGGGCTGCGCTGGGGGCTGTGATGACACAGCCAGCAATGAATGTCGTCCTGGTATTGCTAACCATGGGATTGGGAATGGCGCTGCCATTCCTCGTCCTGAGTTTTTCGCCCGGTCTCCAAAAATTCATTCCAAAACCCGGGGCCTGGATGGAAACCCTGAAACAAGTCTTCGCATTCCCGATGTTTTTGACCGCGGCCTGGCTGCTTTCAGTGCTTGGGGCGCTGGCAGGATATCGGATGGCGGCCATGGTCGTCGCCGGCGCAGCATTGATCGCGTTTGGGATCTGGGCCCTGAAGTCTGCCAATCAGGGCGCCAAGGCTATCTTGCTGTCGGTGATAGGCCTGGCTCTGATTATTCCCATATTCGGATTGATGTCGGCCACTGGATGGGGGGAATCGATGACCAGTCTGCTGTGGCTTGGAGGGCTTTTGGTGGCCTTTCTTGTGATCGCACGCCTGGCGGCCAATCGCAGCTCGCAACTCGCCAAAGGCATTGCAGGACTGGCAATTGTCACGGGTCTGCTCTGGCCCCTCGCGCAGGCCCGAACGTCGTTCGCGAGCGAGTCTCCGACTGAAGCCTATAGCGCGAAATATGAAACCGAAGCCTGGTCACCGGAACGAGTCGCCGAGCTGACATCGGAAGGGCGTGCCATATTCGTCGATTTCACGGCCGAATGGTGTGTGACGTGCCAGGCCAATAAGCTGCAAACCCTGAACACCAGACCTGTGACTGAAGCGTTCGAAGCCGGCAATGTGGCGTTCCTCGTCGCTGACTTTACCAATGGCGACAAAACCATCGCGCTGGAATTGCAAAAGCATAATCGCGCTGGCGTGCCGATGTATCTCTGGTATGCGCCAGGCGAAACCGAACCGTCTGTGCTGCCGGAATTACTCTCTATCGACCTTGTAACGGGACTAGTGGACGCCGAGAGCTAAGATCAATCAACCGCTGATTAGAACAGAAAATCTGGAGACTCATGATGAAAATGCTGACCCGCCGAAATCTAGGACTCGCCGCTGGAATGGCGACCGCGGTTGCCCTCACGGCAGCCTCGATGATTGCGTTCACAGCGAATGCAGAGCCGATTATCGGCGACGCGGCGCCCGCTTTCTCAGATGCGGTGACGGCAAGTGGAGAGACCATTTCTCTGGCTGATTTTGCCGACAGGACAGTCGTCCTTGAGTGGACCAATCATGACTGCCCGTTTGTCAAAAAACACTATGCCGAGCCCGTGAAGAATATGCAGACACTGCAATCCAGTGCGACGGCGGATAATATTGTCTGGATCCAGGTGATTTCTTCCGCGCCAGGAAAACAGGGACATCTCGAGGCAGATGCGGCTTTGGCGAAAAATACCGAGCGTGATGCCGCGCCAAGCTATACGATTCTCGATCCAGCCGGTGACCTTGGCCGCGCCTATGACGCCAAGACCACGCCGCACATGTATGTCATCGATGGCGGTGGAACACTGGCTTATCAGGGCGCGATTGATTCCATTCGGTCGGCGAAGGTCAGCGATATTGCCATTGCCACGAATTACGTCACCGCGGCCCTGGCGGCCGTGTCGTCTGCAAGTGCGCCAGAAGTGACGAGCGCGGCACCATATGGGTGCTCAGTGAAATACTAGACGCTGAAAGGGGGGGGCGCGTCCCGAATTTGTGATTTGCATTACAGGGGCGACGCACTTTATGCGTTTTGTCACTCAATCGAATGACATGCTGGGGGCACTGGAATGGTGGCCAATATTGATCAACACCTTGGAGCACGAATCAGGTTGGCGCGTGAACAGCGTGGATTGACGTTGGCGGAGGTTGCCACTCAGACGGACGTCACGATCGAGCGGCTGACCGAGATCGAGCACGGAGCTATCAGAATTCCGGCCCTCTTCGTGGCGCGTTTGACGCGCGTGCTGAGAATTACCCCGGCTTGGCTGTTTAACGGGCTGCCCGGCCAGGACAGGTTCGATCGAACCGGTTAGACTCCAGCGCTCTCGCCAAAATTCCCCTGATAATTGAGTATTTGTCGCTTATTCGTGGGATAGAAGAATCAGTTTTTCTGGTCTAGCTGTTAGGGAAGCTGAACTAGGGGTGTAACATTTCTACTGTATTGAGCATTCATTCTCGAGCGGAAATCCGCAGCGATCAACAGAAAAATGAGCTGAAAAGCATAGCGGACCACCTCGAAGTGCTGCGTGCGACTGCCCTGCTCAATCCTGCAATGTCGCCCGAAACGGTTGCCGAACTCGAAGAGTCTCTGGCCCTCGCAGAAGCTGCATTGCGCCGTGCCAGCGCCGAATTGCACTGGTCTAAATAGGTGTACTGACGCGACAGGCGATGCATGCAGCCACCGCATCACACCCGGTCCGGTTGTTTGTCTTCTCTCAAATTGTAGCCGAATGCCCTTGCAGAGCTTCGGCTGATCCTCATAACTAGAACCAAGAGTGCAAACGCGCCGACCAGAGCGTGGGAAAGTGCTCGCTGGGAGGGAAGCATGGCGGCACTGGATCTAGAGAATATCGAGCGGGTGTCGACGTCCGAATCGCCTCGCGCCCGAATTGCAGAAGAATTCGAATTCGGCGCCTTCGCCGCGAACATTGCAGCGGCATCTTCAGGCGACGAAGTCTGGGAAATTATCGAGGCTATTTGTCGAAAAACGGATGTAAATGGTGTCTGTTGCCGGTGCTTTCCCAGCGAAGCCGCTGCCGA
>CAYGUD010000016.1:0-4847 GCA_964352865.1 uncultured Hyphomonas sp. | reverse complement strand
TCGAACCACAAAACCATTCCTTTGGACTGACATAGACCAAATCCTTGAGCCTCGTTCACCGCAATTGCGGCACTATAAAGAACAGATCGCGGGTCTCGGAACCGGCGTTGTCGTACCTGTCTTCGGGCCATTATTTCGAAACGGGTATTTCTGTTTTCATTCCCAGGATGATCGCAACATCGATGACATGGACATGATGGTCCTGCACTCGATCTCGCAGACCGCTTACTTGAAGCTGCTCGACATCATGTACAAAACCTCTGGCCGTGAGCGCACATTGTCCGGCCGCGAACTCGAAGCGATCAACATGATTGCACGAGGCAAAAGCAATCCCGAAGTTGCAGCGGCAATGTCAGTGTCCGTGAATACGGTAAATACGGTGCTGAAGCGCATTTTCGAAAAACTGGACGTTTCTGACCGCGTCAGCGCTGTGATGCGGGCTTATGCGCTCGGCTATATCGCATAGGCGCTCGCTTATTTTTGGGACGATCAAATACGGCGCGCCAAGTCTAGAATAACAGAGAATAGGGAGATCACTATGACACTCAAAACCGCTGCGGCTTTCGCGTTGTTGGCCAGCCTCGCATCAGGATGCGCGACGGCCCAGGAGGCGCCCGTGCAAGAGCCGGCCGCTGCGCCGCAAATCACCATGGGAAATGGCGAAGCGAACGCGATTACAGTCGAAGGTTTGAGCCGATCCACTGGCGTCTCGCATTTCTCTGAAGTCCGGGTTGATGACGCTGCAGTGTCGACCTTTCGAGCCGACTCGACAGCGATCACATTTCCCGAAGTGCTGATCGAGAAACCGGGTTTTCTCGTCCTTCACCCGGTCATGGATGGTCGTCCGAATGGCGATATGGTGTCGGGCTTTGCTTATCTCGAAGCTGGCCAGAACGAAAATGTCACGATCCGCATTGATCACCCGGCAGATGTCGGCAGCAAATTCCTGGTCATGTTACATAGCGATGTCGATCATGACCGCGTGCTGGATTTCGTCTTCGTTGAGGACGGTATCAATGTCGAAGACACCGCGGTGTTTGAAGGCACGCACATGATTGCGCACATCATAGCTGTGCCGGAATAGGGGCGCATCGATGAAACTTTCACAGCAGACCCCAGTCGTCGTCACCGGCGGTGCTTCGGGGCTTGGCCGCGCTACCGCTGAAGCGTTTGCGGCAGCCGGCGCTCCGGTCGCAATCTTCGACATCAACGAAGACGCAGGCCGCGACGTCGCAAGTGCGATTGGCGGCAGTTTTCACAATGTAAACATTCTCGACGAGGCCTCTGTCGTCGCTGGGTTCGACGCGGCGCGTGCGGTGCAGGGACAGGAACGGATTTGCGTCCATTGCGCAATGGCCTCGACCCGCGGCAAGACGCTGGCCTTTGATAAGCAAAGCGGCGGTTACAAAAAGCTCGACACAGAGACTTATGCGCGCGGCGTCGAAGGGGTTCTTGTCGCGTCGTTTAGAGTTGCTTCGCATGCGGCGCTCGGCATGTCAGGTCTGGAACCGATGGAAGATGGCGAACGTGGCGCGATCACGCTGACCGCATCCGTGGCGGCGCAAGACGCGCAAATTGGCCAGATTGTCTATGGCTCGGCAAAAGCCGGCGTCAACGGCCTGATCCTGCCAATGGCGCGGGATCTGATGAATATTGGTATCCGCGTCAACTCGATCATGCCGGGCATTTTTGCGACCCCCCTCATGCTTGGCGCGCCGCAACCGGTACTGGATAGTCTGGCGGCATCAGTGCCGTTTCCGAAACGCCTCGGCAAGCCGGAAGAGTTCGCGTCACTGGCCATGGAACTGGCGCGAAATGGCTATTTCAATGGCCAGACTCTGCGCCTCGACGGGGCGATCCGGATGGCGCCGCGATAGCGTGGTCAAAGGTTGTGACGTCGATGGCGGCATAGTCAGCATCTCTATCCCGCTCGAATAGGCCGCGCCCGTTTTTCGTCTCGGCTCCCGTTGCGTCAGCCTGTTAGGCTGGCCTAAAGCAATAGATTGGGAAGCGAGACATGAAAGATCTAGAAGGCAAAGTCGCATTTGTAACAGGTGCCGCTTCAGGAATTGGGCTGGCGATCACAACCGCTCTGGCGCAGTCTGGCGTCAAAGTCATGATGTGCGACATTGAACAAGCCGCGCTCGACAAAGCGCTTGCGGATTTACGCAAGACGAATGCGGATGTTGAAGGCGTGGTGGCAGACGTCTCGCTGAAAGAGCAAATGCAGGCCGCCGCAGATGCCACGATCGAACGTTTCGGCAAAGTCCATATCCTGGTCAATAATGCCGGTGTTGGCGGCGGTGGGAGCTATGACACGTGGAGCCAGAGCGGCTGGGACTGGACCATGTCGGTTAATGTTATGGGCGTGGTTTACGGAGTCGAGATTTTCACCCCATTGCTCGAAGCTCATGGTGAGGGCGGGCATATCGTTTCCACCGCATCTGTCGCCGGATTGATGGCGATGAGCAGTGCGCCATACTTTGCGTCGAAATACTCTGTTGTGGCGCTGTCAGAAGGGCTGCGAGTTGAGCTCGCGCCGCGCGGCATTGGTGTTTCCGTGCTCTGCCCAGGGATTATTCGCACGCAGATTCTTGAATCCGGACGCAATCTCCAGGACCGGTTTGGCTCCAGCGTTGATGAATTGTTCAACCCTACTGATCCCGAAAATGAGCAAGCCGCCGATTTCCGCGCCCGCCTCGAAGCTGGGATCGATCCCCTCTATGTCGGCGAACTGGTTCGCGAAGGGATCGAGAAGGACTGGGACTATATTCTCACAGACCTGGAGTTTGAACCCATCATCCAGGCTCGCTTTTCAGCCATTCAAGCAGCCTATGACCGGATCAGAGACCGGGAGCCTCGGCGATAGCGCCTGGCGCGCGTGGTCAATCTGGAAGCGCGAATGCGATAGTGTGATCGCCGCATCTGACGCGAATAGCAGATATCAAAAAGGCCGCCCCGGATGGAGCGGCCTTTCAGGATTAGATCGTCAAAGTCTAAGCTGCGTCAGCTTTGCCTTCGATCAATTTCGGTTTGGTCCCCTTGGTCGGGGCGCCGATTTCGATCTTGCGAGGCTTCTTGGCTTCAGGCAGTTCGCGCAATAATTCGACGCGGAGGAGGCCATTGCGCAATTCGGCGCCTGTCACAATGACGTGATCGGCCAATTGGAACCGGCGCAGGAATCCGCGCTCGGCAATGCCTCGGTGCAGGAATTCCCGCTCCTGGGCATCTTCGTCAGGATCGCCTTTGCGGCCAGCGACCGTCAGCAGGCCATCCTTGGTCTCGATATCAAGCTCGTCATCAGCAAAACCCGCGACAGCGATCTCAATCGCGAACTCGTCATCGGCGACACGCTCAATATTATAAGGCGGATAGCCCTGTGTGCCATCGAGGCGCGAAGCGCTGTCAATCATGTTCGCCATGCGGTCGAAACCAACCATTGTGCGATAAAGGGGGGTGAGATCAATCGTACTCATTGTATCAGTCCTTTCAGTAGCAACTGTGAGCTCCGGCGATCTTCATAGCCGGAAGCGTGATGTTTCGGAGCCTCTGTTTGCCCAGCCCGACAATCGGCACTGGCAGATTTTCCGGTCACAACCTGCTTGGCAGCGCTGCGACATGAGCTATGTGGAAACGCAAATGGATTGATTCAACCCCTTTTGAAGGACTGATATGATGAAAACCTACTGGATGCTCGGTACGAGCGCGATGATTCTGGCCGCCTGTTCAGGTGGAAATGAAGCCCCAGCGAGTACATTGGAAGCCGAAACGCCGCCGCCTGTGGAGATTGTTGAGGCTGGTCCGCTAAGCTTGAATGATGCCGTCGCGGGTGATTGGAGCTCGGATGACGAAAAGGCACGGGATGTTTGGCGCAATCCCGCTGAAACTCTGGCTTTCTTTGACATTCAGCCGAGCGATACGGTTATTGAAATCTGGCCCGGTGGCGGCTGGTATACCAATATTCTCGCGCCGTATCTGGCCTCAGGTGACGGCCAGATGATCGCAGCGGTCTGGGACGTCAATGTCTTTGAAGGCGAACGTCTGGAACGTATTCAGCAGCGAATTGCTGATTTCAAAGCCGTCTATGAAGCAGATGCTGACCTTTTCGGAACGCTCGAATATACTGCGTTTTCGGCTGAATCAGGTCCGCTGGCCGATGCCGATTCAGTCGATGCGGTCCTGACCTTCCGAAATGTCCACAATTGGATGGGCGGCGACTATTCCTCGAAATTCTTCTCTGATGCCTATTCGGCTTTGAAGCCTGGCGGCACACTGGGTGTGGTTGAGCATCGTCTGCCGTCCAGCACTGAGCAGGATCCGCGCGGCAGCACGGGCTATGTGCACGAGGATTTCGTCAAAGCGATGGCCGCTTCTGCTGGCTTTGAATTTGTCGAAGCCAGCGAAACCAATGCCAATCCGGCCGATACCGCTGATCATCCATTCGGGGTCTGGACGTTGCCGCCTGTCAGCCGCAGCACCGATCGCGAAGGCAATTCAGTGGAGGGCTTCGATGCCGATGCCTATCTCGCAATTGGCGAGTCAGATCGGATGACGCTGAAATTCGTCAAGCCAGAAGTCGAGAGCCTAGAACCGGTCGAGTAAGCGTTCGAGATATTCTCGCTCGTCTTCATCGACGGCTTCATCATAGCGGCGGCGCAACTCATCCAGGATATCCTTGGCGCGCTGCCGTTCGGCCTCATCAGGTACATCGACACTATTGCTGTCATCGACAGCGCCGGTCGTTGAACGTCCAAATGGATCGGCGCTGCCTTCGCCACTGGCTTGCTGTTCGCCGAGCCGGACGGCACGGGCAGCGTCCAATTCTTGCCCCCGGCCTACCGCCAGAT
>CAYGUD010000015.1:14661-16701 GCA_964352865.1 uncultured Hyphomonas sp. | reverse complement strand
CAAGAGCACGGCGCCCTGGTTGCGAGAGCCGAGCGGTCGCTTCGCGCAAGCGTCGATCGCGAAGTCGGCAAGATCTCCAATGGTATCGGTGCGCTGGCGACGATCGGCTCAGCCTCGCCCTTTATTGGCCTGTTCGGAACAGTGTGGGGCATCATGAACGCCTTCCTGAACATTAGTGCGCAGGAAGATACCAGTCTCGCGGTCGTTGGTGGCCCAATTGCGGAAGCGTTATTCGCGACAGGACTTGGCCTGATCGCCGCGATCCCGGCGGTTATCTTCTACAATAAGTTTTCCGGTGACCTGAATCGTTATGCCGATACACTGGATGCGTTCAGTCAGGATCTGCTGGTCCGGTTGTCACGTCGCGCCAGCGATGGTCCTGTCTAATGGGTATGCAAGTCGGCTCTTCTGGCGGACGACGCGGGCGGCGATCGTTTAACGCCGAAATCAATGTCACGCCATTTGTCGATGTGATGCTGGTCCTATTGATCATTTTCATGATCACCGCGACAGCATTGCAGCGCGGTGTGGAAGTCAATCTCCCCAAAGCGGCGACCAGCAATCTGACCGTGCCGAAGACAACCCCGCTTCTGGTCACGGTCACGCAAGACGCGAAAATCTATATTTCCGAGACCGAAATCGAGCTCGAGGAACTGACCTCGAAATTGCTGGCAATTGCTGGCGAAGGCTATGAGGAACGCATCTTCCTGCAAGGCGACACCAATGCTGCTTATGGCGAAGTGCTCGGTGTGATGACGCAGATGAAGAATGCTGGGTTCACCAATATCGCGCTGGTAACCGATCCGAAATCGCGCGTGGAAGGGGCTCAGTAGCGAATGATTCGCGGCCTGCCTGCTTCTATCATTGCACACGCGGCGGTGCTGGGTGCGTCCTATGTGACGTTTCCCTATTGGAGCAGTACGCGGGTGTTTACGACTGAGCTGGAAGCCGTGGATGTGAATTTCGCCGAGATTGGCGAGATTACGAACATCGCGCCGCTGATCGAAACCGAGCCGGAAGACCCTGAAGCGGTCGCCCCTGAAGAACCAGAAGAGGTTCCCGAAGACCCGGTCGAGGAAGAAATACCAGAAGCTGAACAAGATGTTTCAGAACCGGAAGCCGCGCCGGCAGAGGAAGATCCAGAAGAAGTGCTTCCGGATTTTGAACCTGAAGAGCCTGAAGAAGAGCCGGAACCCAAGCCGGAGCCTGAAAAAAAGCCCGAGCCGGAGCCGCGTCGTCCTCAAGACGATCTGGCGGATTTCCTCAATCAGAGTGAAACCACTTTTAAAAGCGAACGTGCCACACGCCGTGAACGTCCTGAGCCGCGAGTTGTACCGCCAGAGGCGCCGCAAACCGCGCTAAAAGATGCCCCGAAGCCAGCGGAAACGCGCAATCGACAGGGTTCAGGCGAGCGCAATGGAAATACCGCGCGACTTGAGGCTCTGGTTGTGTCGCGGATCCGAAACGAATGTTGGGCAGGCGTCGATGATCTACCAAATCCAGAACGCTATAATGTTCAGATGAATCTCAAGCTCAACGAGGATGGCTCAATTGCGGATTTGACTCTGGTTGATCCTAAGCGTCGGCCGATCGGCAGCTCTTTTATGGGAACAGCCGTCGACCGCGCCTTGCGCGCCGTAAGAAAATGCGAACCTTTCCGCCTCCCCTCTGATGAGTATGAGTTGTGGAGCGAAATCAATGTCTATTTAGGCCTTGGATATACAAACAAATGATAATGCGACCAGGAGCGTGGCGATGATTAGAAAACTAATATGTGCGGCCTTTGTCGGACTCCTGGGATCCTTATCCCTGGCGTCGGCGCAGCTGGAAGTTGTCGTTGATCGCGCTGACCTTAAACCTGTGCCCGTCGCGATCCCGAACTTTGAGTCGATTGGCGTTGAGCCCGAAATGGCGCAAACAATCAGCGACGTTGTTCGCGCTGATCTGGAATCCACCGGTCTGTTCACGATTACGCCAGAAGAGGCCTATATTCAGAAAGATCTGAATATCGAAGTCGCGCCGCGCTTTGCGGATTGGAAA
>CAYGUD010000015.1:0-14651 GCA_964352865.1 uncultured Hyphomonas sp. | reverse complement strand
CAAAACAGATGCTCTGGTCGTCGGCACCGTTGAGCTGATCGAGCGTGATGGCAATCAGCTTATTCGCGGATCTGTCCGCATGTGGGATGTTTATGGCGAAGAGCTGATGCGGTTCGAAGACTCCGCCGGACGCCAGGTTTCTGGTCGCCGCTTCACCACGACACCGGAAGATGTCCGCCGGATTGCACACAAAATTGCCGACGCAATCTATTCACGCCTGACCGGCGAAGACGGCTATTTCGATACCCGCATCGTCTATATCGCCGAGACCGGCCCGAAAAACGCCCGGATCAAGCGCCTGGCCATCATGGATGCCGACGGCGCAAATGTGAAATACCTCACCTCTGGCGCGTTTACAGTTCTGACTCCGCGCTTTTCGCCTGAGGCCCAACAAATCACCTATATGTCGTATGAAGGCGGCATCCCGCGGGTATACTTGTATGATTTGCGCCGGGCGCGTCAGGAAGTGCTGGGGAATTTTCGCAGCATGACCTTTGCGCCGCGTTTCTCACGCGATGGTAATTCTGTGCTGCTAACGCAAGCGACAAACGGCAATTCAGATATTTATCTAATGGATTTGCAAACCCGCCAGAGCCGCCGTCTGACCGACCATCCAGCGATTGATACGTCGCCGTCCATGTCACCTGACGGGCGTCAGATCGTGTTCAACTCTGACCGCGGCGGCAGCCCGCAGCTCTATATCATGAATACCAATGGTACCCCGCGCACTTGCCCATCTGGCGGAAGAGACGTCGCTTGCCGCATCACATTTGGCTCTGGTCGCTATTCAACACCGGTTTGGAGCCCCCGCGGAGACCTCATCGCGTTCACCAAGCAAACGCGCGGACGTTTCCATATCGGAGTGATTGGAATTGATGGCAGAGGTGAGCGCTTGCTTACCGAATCATATCTCGATGAAGGCCCGGATTGGTCGCCAAATGGCCGTGTCATCACGTTTTTCCGTGAGCCTTCGCCAGGCGCATCGCCAACTTTGTGGTCTGTCGATCTGACCGGTCGCAACTTGCGTCCGCTCGTAACCCCAACAGATGCTTCAGATCCCGCCTGGTCGCCATTGCTCGACTAAAACACAGTTTTTCGAAGCTGAAATCTCAGTAATGTTCCCAAATCCTCAAAAAAAGGGGTATACGGTGACACGAAGTTGACAAACAACGCACGTAAATGCACCCAATGCATGGGTAAGCAAGGAGAGAACAACATGCGAAAGCTTATGATGACATCTGCGACTGTCGCCGTATTTTTCGGCATCGCAGCATGTACTTCTACCCCAGAACCAGAACCGGTTATTGAAGAACAGCCAGAAGTGGTTGTTGAAGAAGAGCCGGAAGTTGTGGTTATCGAAGAAGTGATTGATCCTGTTCCGACAGGCCCGGTCAAAGGTTCATCAGACGATTTTCAGGTCAATGTCGGCGATCGCGTCTATTTTGATCTCGATCAGTACCGTTTGAGCCCGGATGCCCAAAACATTCTGCGTCGTCAGGCGGCTTGGCTGACATCATATCCAAGCGTCAACATTCTGGTCGCAGGCAATTGCGACGAGCGTGGCACACGTGAGTATAACCTCGCGCTTGGTGAGCGTCGTGCGTCTATCGTGAAAAATTACCTGGTTGACCTTGGTGTCGACCCGGCGCGCATTCAAACCGTATCTTACGGCAAAGAGCGTCCGCTGGCGCTTGGATCGAACGAGAGCGCTTGGGCGCAGAACCGGAACGGCTTCACACAGCTGATTTCCGGTGTTGTAGGTTAAGCCTCAACTGCATTAATTACACATGGATTGGCCGGGCGTCACATTTTGGCCCCGGCCTTTTCATATCTGATACACATTCCAAAACGCGAAAGTGGAGTCGATTTGATATGCTGCGTACGTCTTTGATTTCTGTAATAATTGCGGTCGCTCTAACCGGGATGCCCGATGCAGATGCGCAGCGACAACAAGCCGAAATTGTTCAAGGGGTTACAAGCGGCGAGCTCGCCACCACGGTGAATGAAGTCCGCGCCAGCAATGCCGAATTGCGGGCGCGTATGACCGGAATCGAATCTGACAAAGCGCGCTTGACCGGAAAAGTAGAAACGCTGGAATTCCTGCTCTCTGAGAGCCGCGACGAAATAAATCGCATGCAAAGTGACGATGCTGAGCTGGCGCAATTGATTTCGCGCCTTGAAGATCGCTTGTCAGATCAACAAAAAACCATTGCCGATCTCAGCCGCCAGCTCACAAATATGCAACCCGAGCCGGCATTCCTGTCTTCAGGCAGCAGCGGCGCAATCTCGGATCAGTCGGATGCTGACCAGGATGTCGCCGGAGATACCAGCGCGACGCAACTCGATGCAGCCGCTACGGCAACGAATGGTCCAACAAGAATTGTCCGCCGGACTGAGGAAACAGATGTGACGGCCCAAGGTGCCGCGCCAACACAGATCGGACCAGACGGCCGACCTCTGCCGCAAGGCTCCCTTGGAACAATGCCCGCAAGCGCATTGCCAGGCGATGCTGGCCCGCTCTTTGCGGAAGCGAAATCCCGCCTGCTGCAATTTGATTATCCTGGCGCTGAAACAGCGTTTCGCTCATTTCTCAGCCAGTTTGGCGACGATCCTCAAGCGGGTGAGGCGCAATATTGGCTGGCTGAAGTGCTGTATCAACAGCAGGCCTATCCTGAATCCGGCGCTGCATATACGGATATGATCCGCTCTTATCCAGACGACCCGCGCGCTCCGGAAGCGCTGGCAAAACTCGCGCGATCCATGCGTCTGGTCGGTGACACGGACCAGGCCTGTAACGCGCTGAACCTGCTGCCACAGCGCTACCCGAATGCATCGGGTGTCACCAAGAATCTGGCTGCGGGCGAACGCGTGCGGTCTGGCTGCGATACCTAAAAGACGTGCAGTTTGGGGCAGACTTCTCTGCGCTGATTAGCCGATTCAGCCCAAACCCAAAACACCCCATCGCGCTGGCCGTTTCAGGGGGGAGTGACTCTCTGGCCATGCTTTTTCTGTGTCACCGCTGGGCCCAGGCCTTTGGACGCAAACTCTCCGTATTTACCGTCGATCATGGGCTTAGAGCTGAAGCACAAAACGAAGCTGGGACCGTCGCAGCGCTGTGCGCCGACCTTGGTATCCCTCACTACACATTGAACTGGGCCGATCCGAAGCCAACGCAGAGCGCGGCACGCGCCGCCCGTTACAGCCTCCTGGCGGGGGCCGTTCGAGACGTCGGCGCGTCGTGTGTACTGACAGGCCATACGTTGGATGACGTTGTTGAAACTGTGCTGATCCGACGCCGCCGGGGGGTGCGGGGCCCACTGCAAGCCGGGCCCGCGCTTGCTGCACCATTGCCGGTCTGGCCCAATGGTCGCGGTATCGCCGTGCTGCGACCGCTGGTCAAAACACCCCGTAAGGCTCTGCGCGCCTATCTCATAGCCGCGAATACAGACTGGGTCGATGATCCCTCAAACAATAATCCCACTTTCGAGCGCGTTCGCGTCAGGCAATTCCTGGCGCGGCAGAAAACCCTGGCGGCGATCGCTGAGTGCAAGGTCAAAAAACTGCAAGTAGAGCGCGCGCGCGCCGACGCTGCTCTGGGTGAGGCATTGGCGAACGTCCATGTGAACGAAGATGCTTTAATCGAAACCAATGGCCCAGCCCTATCGACGCGAATGGCGAGCCTTCTGGCGCGTTGCGCGAGTGGCAGTGATCGTGATCCACGCGCCGTGGCTGTCGGTGAAATGCTGACAGGACTGACGGCGCCAGGCATGCGGCAAACGCTTGGGGGTGCCTGGTTTCAGCGTACGCACTCCGGTTTTCTGATCGGCCGAGATCCGGCCAATGTGGACGGTCGCACAGACCGTTCTGTGTTTGATGGTCGTTTTGTGAGAGACTCTACCGCAAAGCTTCCTGATCAAATGGGCGCGAGTTTTCTGGTCCGGCACGCGCAGCCACCGACCCCCGAATGGCGGGAACTTGTCTCCGAGCGCATAACGCACATGCGCCTTTGTTATCAGACCCCATTCTATGATTGCATTTCAGTCTAGGGCTTGATTTTGCTCCTCCAATCACACGATACGGGCGCTTCAATTTGAGAGGAAATGCAATGGCGGTGAATGGGTGGGTCTATCTCGATGGCACATTTATGCCAGCGTCAGAGGCTAAAGTATCGCCGTTTGATCGGGGCTATTTGTTCGCGCATGCCGCTTACGAAGTGACCGCAGTCTATAATGGCGAGCTCGTCGATTTTGATCAGCATCTCGCGCGCCTCGGACGAACGTTGGATGGATTGGAGATTGAGCCTCCCAAAACTGATTTAAGAGCGCTCCATTTAGACATGGTGACACGAAACAACCTCACTGAAGGCCTGGTCTATATTCAAGTGACCAGTGGTATGCAGGGCCCGAGAGATTATTACGGCCCGGAAGTTTTGACGCCTTCAATCTTTTCTTTCGTCACGCACAAACAACTAATTGGCGACGTTGCCCGCGACGGGATCACCACGATTTCCTATCCGGATACGCGGTGGGCGCGCCGAGATCTGAAGACGACGCAATTGCTAACGCAGACATTGGCCTATCGGGCGGCGCGGAGGGCTGGGACGCAATCTGCAATTCTGCACGAAGACGGTGTTGTTACAGAGGCTGCTTCAGCAAATCTCTGGATCGTGACCGAGGAGGGGACACTAATCACGCGAGATTTGTCCTCGGCCCTGTTGCCTGGAATCACCCGCGCTCGCCTGTTTTCGCTTATGTCGGAGATTTCAATCGTCGAGGAGCGGGCGTTTACACTTGATGAGCTGCGATCTGCAAAAGAGGCTTTTACCAGCTCTACCGGCGTCGTGATTGCGCCCGTGCTGAGTCTCGATGGCGCGCTTATCGGCTCTGGCAAACCTGGGCCAGTAACCCGGCAAGTGCAGAGGGCTTATTATGCCTATATCGGCGCCGACCCCAGCAAATATGACTGGCTATGAGCCGCGTTTATCCGGGTCGATCACTTCACCTTCAAACGTGAAGGCATCCTCATCGTCTGCAGGTGTCGAATCCTGACCGGCTTGCATCTGGTTGAACACATCCTGCATGCCGCCCATCATGCTGGCCATTTGGGAGAGGCCCATGCGGGCCGAAACCCAAGCCCCGACAAAGGCGATCACAGCCGGTATTCCGGCGAACCACATGTCTGGAAGCATAAGCTGCCGCTCGAACTCCGTGGCTTGGAAGATCGCCGCAATTGAAGCGGCAAGTCCAAACAGGATGGCATATCCGAAGAGGCCAATGGCGAAGCGTCTCCCGACGCCGCGAAATGGGTTCGCAGGCTGAGGCGGGGCATCTGGCGTCATCATTGCCTTCAGGTCCATAACCGGCGAAGGGCTGACCTTGCGAATGATCACAGTGGTCAGCGTGGCAATTATGGCCAGCAAGGGAACGATGATGAAGCTGCGATTCATCACACCTGCGGTGATGGCTGCGAACGCAAAGGCTAATGGCCCGGCCAGGCGGAGAAGGACTGGGAATAGAAAAGCGACAGGCATATGGGTTCAGGTTCCGGAAACACTGACTAAGCCCTAGCCCGATCGGCCCCACACTGGCAATATTTGGCTCTGCATGCCGCAGGACAGGTCTCATGCAAAATTGCAGATACAAGTTGGCGGTTGGGAAAGCTTGCGATTGCGTCACTCTTCCCTCATCTTGCACTGCAACATTGTCATTGGGAGGCTGCTTTGGCGGACACAGAGTATCAGCATGCGCCAGACCGGCCTTGGATTTTCCGAACCTATGCGGGGCACTCCACAGCAGAAAAATCCAACGCGCTGTACCGAAGCAATCTCTCCAAAGGTCAAACGGGGCTATCAATAGCCTTCGATTTGCCGACCCAGACAGCGTATGACGGTGATCATATCCTGGCCCGCGGCGAAGTTGGAAAAGTCGGTGTGCCGGTTGGTCACTTGGGCGATATGCGCACGCTGTTCGCAGAGCTGCCGCTCGAGGAAATGAATACGTCGATGACGATCAATGCCCCGGCTGCCTGGCTGCTGGCGCTATATGTCGCTCTGGCTGATGAGCGCGGGGATGACCGTGCCAAGCTCCGCGGTACAACTCAGAACGACATCATCAAGGAATACCTTTCTCGCGGCACATATGTATTTCCCCCGCAACCCAGTATGCGCCTGATCAGCGATATGATCAGCTGGTGTTATACTGAGGTCCCCAAATGGAATCCGATGAATGTCTGCTCCTATCACTTGCAGGAAGCCGGCGCGACGCCAGAGCAAGAGCTGGCTTATGCATTGGCGACAGCCTGCGCGGTGCTCGACGCCGTGAAGGCGGGTGGGCAAGTACCCGAAGAAGATTTCACCATTGTCTTTGGGCGGATCTCATTCTTCGTGAATGCAGGGGTTCGTTTCGTCACTGAGCTTTGTAAAATGCGCGCCTTTGTGGACCTCTGGGAAGAGATTGGCCGCGATCGCTATGGCGTCACGGATCCAAAGGCCTTGCGATTTCGCTATGGCGTGCAAGTCAATTCGCTCGGCTTGACGGAGCCGCAGCCGGAAAACAACGTTTATCGCATTCTCATCGAGGCTTTGGCAGTGACGCTGTCAAAACGGGCGCGCTGCCGCGCCTTGCAGTTACCTGCCTGGAATGAAGCTCTCGGATTGCCGCGCCCCTGGGATCAGCAATGGTCCCTTCGCATGCAGCAAATCCTCGCCTTCGAAACCGACCTTCTGGAATATGAAGACTTGTTTGATGGCAGCCATGTCATTGATGGCAAAACTGAAGATTTGAAGGCGCAGGCGCGCCGCGAACTCTCGAAAATCGATGATATGGGCGGCGCGGTCGATGCGGTCGGCTATATGAAAAAGAGCCTGGTCGGCGCGCATACTGATCGCATCAGAGGTATTGAAAGTGGTGATTTGAAAGTTGTGGGCGTCAATGCCTATACCCAATCAGAACAGAGTCCGCTCGGCGCGGGTAATGATGCAATTCAAACCATTGACCCAATGGTTGAGCGTCAGCAAATCGAGGCTCTGCGAAAGTGGCGGGTGCGACGGAATGAACCTGCAGTGCAGGCGGCGCTGACAGATCTGCGCGCCGCCGCGACGTCTGGTGCCAATATTATGGAGCCAAGCATCGTTGCTGCAAAAGCTGGCGTCACGACCGGCGAATGGGGCGCGACCCTTCGCGATGTTTTCGGCGAATTCCGCGGACCAACAGGTGTCAGTGTGGTGATCGAGACTGGCGGCGATGAAGCCATCGAAGCGACCAAAGCACGCGTGGTGTCAGTGTCAGAACGCTTAGGGCGTGACCTCACCTATGTGCTCGGGAAGCCCGGGCTGGATGGTCATTCAAATGGTGCCGAGCAAATTGCGGCGCGGGCCCGAGCCTGCGGGATGAAAGTCATCTATGAAGGCATCCGGTTCACGCCCGCAGAGATTGTCAGCCAGGCACAAGCGGCAAATGCGCATGTTATCGGCCTATCAATCTTGTCTGGCAGCCATTTGGATCTGGTGCGCGAGACGCTCGCCGAAATGCAAAAAGCCGGTCTCGAAAATACACCATTAGTTGTCGGCGGAATCATTTCGTTCGAAGATGAACAGGCGCTGCGCCAGATGGGGGTGCGGCGGGTCTATACGCCGAAAGACTTCCAGATCACTGAGATCATGGATGACGTTGTCGATGTCGTTGAAAAGGTCTGGCTGAGTTAGACGGGTTCACCATTGCCCCAGGCGACGGAAGCGAATTTCACGCAATTCAATGCCGCGGGTCTTTTCCGGAACCACTGGGCGCACGGAGATATAATCGAGCGAAGCTGAATTCTCGAGCAATTTGCGTGGAATATCAATTTCAGCAGTATAGGTTTCCCATTCCGGTTTGAGGTCAAATCTGATCCAACCGGAATTACCCGCTTTACCGGCAGAATAATTGAACTCAAACGCTTCAGCGCCGCCGCCTTCCGTTGGTTTCACAGTCAGGGATATGCGCACTTTGTGGCCTGCATAAACAGTTTCCAGGTCTGGCCCGAGACGAAAATGCGCATTGCGCTGCACATCCGGGAAATTCGCGGTGCTATCAGCGCGTATGGTCAGCACGTCTCCAGCCAGGTCGAGATCATAGCCTTCATAGGCCTCCATTCGGCAGAGATCGCCGCCTTGCAGAATGATGAGGGCATAGTCTTCCGGCCCGTCGGCACCACCAAAAGGACCGCATTGCGGCTTCTGCCAACCAAGATAAAGCGCGCTCAGTATCATGGCGGTGACCAGAGCGGCTACGAGGGGATAAAATACCGAATCTCTCAACACAAACTTCCTGCGGCGTAGGCGACGAATCGTCTGGGTAGAAATCCCAGTCCTCCTCTGATAGCAACGCGTTCAGCGAAACGCGACCCTCAAAGCTGCAGCTCGCCTCACCTATCGATCTATTAATGGAACGCGACACATGCCGAAGCTCATCCTCACCCGCCACGGTCAAAGCCAATGGAACCTGGAAAATCGGTTCACTGGGTGGTGGGACGCTGATCTGACGGAAAAAGGTGAGGCCGAAGCCAGCAAAGGCGGGACGCTGATCAAGGCTGAAGGATTGGCGCCGACATTTGCGTTCACCTCTTATCAGACCCGTGCCATCCGTACGCTTTGGCTGGGGCTGGCTGCCATGGATTGCGCCTGGATCCCGGTTGAGAAACATTGGCGCTTGAATGAACGTCATTATGGCGGACTCACTGGCCTGGATAAGGCTGAAACCGCCGAGAAGCACGGCAAGGACCAGGTCCATATCTGGCGTCGTTCCTATGATATACCGCCGCCGCCTCTGGCCGATGACAGTCCTTACAATCTTGCTGGGGAGGCGCGCTATGAGGGTGTGCCTGTGCCAGGGGCGGAAAGTTTGAAACTGACCCTAGAGCGTGTGCTGCCTTATTGGGAGAGCGCCATTCGTCCGGTACTGGAAAGTGGTAAGGACACAATCATTTCTGCGCACGGCAATTCGCTGCGCGCGCTGGTAAAGCATCTCTTCAAAGTACCGGATGAGACGATTACGGGCCTCGAAATTCCCACCGGGAACCCGCTATTGCTCGACCTGAATGCTGACCTGATGCCGACGTCTGCACGCTATCTTGATGCAGAGCGGGCCAAAGACCTCCCCGCGTTGCCATGAGCGCAATGCGCTACATCCTTCGTGCCGCTGCGCCAGACGGGATTGGTATCCTCGCCGATGTCATGAGGCATTTGGCAAACTTCCGGGTCAACGTCTCCGAGAATCACGATTTTGGCGATCCACAGACAGCCAGGTTTTTCATCTGGGCCAAATTCGAAACCGAGGACGGCTTTAATGAAGCAGCATTTCGAGACGGGTTTGCGACACTGGCCGCCCGGCGACAGATGGAATGGTCACTTCGGCTGGAAAGCGAACGGCCAAGAGCGGTGATCTTGGTGTCGAAAGGCGATCATTGCCTAAACGACTTGCTGTATCGGCATAGACGAGGGCGTCTCGGTGCAGAAATTGTTGCAATCGTGTCCAATCATCTCGACACAAAATGGCATGCGGATCGCCATGATCTGCCATTTCACTATATCCCTGTAACGAAAGACACCAAACCTGAGGCAGAAAATCAGTTGCGCGACGTTATTAGCGGTGCAGACGCTGATCTGGTGGTTCTGGCGAGATATATGCAGGTTCTCTCAAATGAGATTTGTTCTGAGCTCTCCGGGTGCTGTATCAACATCCACCATTCGGCCTTGCCGAGTTTTAAAGGTGCGCGGCCATATCACCAAGCGCATGATCGCGGCGTGAAACTGGTTGGCGCGACGGCCCATTTCGTGACGACGGATTTGGATGAAGGGCCAATCATCGCTCAGGATGTGGCGGCTGTAGACCACCGCCTGACTGCGGACCGTATGGCGGAAATGGGCAAAGATATAGAGGCCAGGGTTTTGGCGCGGGCCGTGAAGGCTTATGCTGAGGGTCGGGTGTTCCTGAACGCGAAACGCACTGTGGTGTTCGAATGAGTGCCCATTCGCTGCATATGCGCCGGGCTTTAGATCTCGCGGTCTTGCAAAGCGGTCGAACCGCGCCGAATCCCAGTGTCGGCTGCGTTATCCTGGACCGTGATGGACACCGTATCAGTGAAGCAGCAACAGGCGATGGCGGACGCCCGCATGCAGAACAATTGGCATTGGAACGACTGCCTATTGGCGCTGCTGCTGGCGGAACAGCCTATGTGACATTAGAGCCGTGTCGGCAGCGATCGTCAGGGGTCGCGGCCTGTTCGCAACGTCTGATAGAAGCGGGCCTGGCCCGTGTGATCATCGCAAGTCGCGATCCCCACCCACTTGGTAGCGGCGGAATTGAACGCCTGCGACAGGCCGGTTTACAAGTCGATATCGGAACACTTCGGTCAGAAGCAGATGAATTCTATGCCGATTTTTTCCAGACCGTAGGCGAGCAGAATTCGTGACCGTTCAACCACAGGCCTAATAGAACCAAGCCAAATGGTGAGAAAACTGACTTGACGTTAATCTTTGTAGTGTCAGCTTCAAAGTTTAGTTGAGGCAATTGGAACGGTCCCATGATCGGAATCGTCGTAGTCAGTCACGGAAGACTTGCGCACGAGCTGGTGCGAGCAGCCGAACACGTGGTCGGCGAGCAGGATGCTTTTGAAGCGCTTTCCATAGAAGTCGAAGACGATATCGATCAGCGCCGCGACGAAATCCGCGAAACAGTCAAAGCCTGCAATAAGGGCAAGGGCGTCATCATTCTCACCGATATGTTTGGCGGCACGCCGTCAAACCTCGCTCTATCGAGTCTATCGAGTGGCAAGATTGATGTGATTGGCGGGGTCAATCTGCCAATGCTGATCCACCTCGCGCAGATTCGAACGGATCTGACCTTGGACGAGGCTGTTCAAGCTGCCAGCGACGCCGGCAAGCGCTATATTCGAATAGGGTCGCAAGTGATGAGCCGAACGAAATGAGCAAAGACATACGCGAAATCGAAATCATCAATCGCAAAGGCTTGCATGCGCGGGCCTCCGCAAAGCTCGCTGATCTGGCGCTCAGTCTGAAAACAATTGTCACTGTCAGTTTCGAAGGCGAGAGTGCGGATGCGCGTTCGATTATGGATTTGCTCTGTCTCGGCGCCGGCATTGGCAGCAAAGTCGAGCTCAGCGCCGATGGATCTGACGCCGGCACAGCTCTGGATGCGGTCGAAGCACTGTTTCAAGATGGTTTTGGCGAACTTGCAGAGGATGCTGCCTGCACCTGCAAATAGGGTCTAGAGCACCAGAGGTGCGAGCCAGAATCCAATCGCCGTTATGATCACAACCCCAATCAAATTTATTCGCACGCCGCGCTGGATCATTTGCCCGATCGGTACTTTATCTGTGGCATAGATAATCGCATTCGGTGCCGTTGCGACGGGCAACATAAAGGCGCAGCTTGCTGCGACGGCAGCCGGGGCCAACAGGCTGGACGGTGCCGCGCCAATTGCAGCGGCTAGCGCCCCAAGGATCGGCGCCAGCGTTGTCATTGTTGCAACATTGCTGGTCAATTCTGTCAGGAAGATTACCAGCGCGACCACCACAGCGATGAAGAAAATAGGTGGCAACACGGACAATGCGGTAAGTTGATCGCCAATCCAGGTCGACATGCCTGTTCGCGTCACTGCTTGACCAAGGCTGATGCCGCCGCCAAACAGGATAAGTACACCCCAAGGAAGTTTCACGGCTTCTTTCCATCGCAAGATGGCGCGATTTTGAGTTTTTCCGGCGGGGACCAGGAACATCGCGACGGCGCCAGCGATGGCGATGCCCATATCACTGATCGCCATAAGCCATGGCACGTCCAAGCCTTGGCTCTTTGCTGAGAGCTGCGCCGGAACCCGTAGAACCCAGAGACAAGCGACGATGCCGAACACCAAAGCAGCACGAGCCTCTGGCGCGGAAATCCGGCCCAAAGCATCTCGCTGCTTATGAACTTCAGCCATCGCGGCAGTACCATCGCCGTGCGTAGTCAGGCTGCGAGTCACGACAAACCAGGCAATCGGCACCAGAAGCGCCATCGCTGGCAAGCCAAAACTCATCCATTGTGCATAGCCAATGGTGGTGCCGGTATTCTCTTCCAGCCATTGGATGGCGATGAGATTGGTCGGCGTACCAATTGGAGTGGCAACACCGCCAATCGAAGCGGCATAGCAGACTCCGAGCAGCAAGGCGGTGACGAATCGCCCGGACTCGTCTTTCAATGCAGCGGCTGCTGACAGAGCGATCGGAACCATCATCAAAGTTGTTGCAGTATTTGAGATCCACATCGACAACAAAGCCGTCGCCATCATGAAACCGAAAATCAATGATGCTGGATGCGATCCAACTCGGGCCACAATGTTGAGTGCAATCCGTTTGTGCAGCCCCCAGCGCTCAATGCCAAGCGCGATAATAAACCCGCCAAGTAGCAACATAACGATGGGACTGGAATATCCGGCCGCGGCTTCGCGGGCTGACCCGGCGCCAATGAGCGGCAGAACAATCAATGGCAGCAGGGATGTCACCGGGATCGGGATCGGCTCTGTGGCCCACCAAACCGCCATCCAGAGCATCAATGCCCCCGTCGCCCAGGCGGCGAAGTTCAGACCTTCTGGCGGCCCCGTCAGGAGCATAAGAGCGGCGCCTGCTGGCCCGAGAACAAGCCCAATGCGTTTTGCGAGATTTGGTGACCCATCCATATTTGCAATGGGCCGATCTTGGCCCTGCAAGTCAAGCGTCAGATTTCAATCTTTAGCGCTCAAGTACCAGGTCATTACGGTGAACCAGAGCGGGCCGTCCGCGATAGCCTAATTCTCGTTCCACCTGATCGGACTGGAGCCCGGCAATCCTCGTAGCATCTTCGGACCCATAGGCCGTGATTCCCTTGGCAATGGTCTCGCCATTTAGGGTCTTAATGGCGACTGCTGCGCCACGCAGAAACTGACCCTCTATGCGGACGATACCGACCGGCAGCAGGCTTGCGCCGTCAATTAGGGCCGTGGCTGCGCCATCATCAATATGAACGGATCCTTCCGGTGTCAGATGGCCCCGCAACCAGATCTCACGGGCCTTATCTGGCGTCAGCGTTGATCGAATGGACGTCGCTCGAGCGCCGTCAAGCAGCGCACTTATTGGCTTGGCGCGGCTTCCCAGCGTAATAATCGTTGTGCATCCTGCGCTTTGCGCAATCCGGGCCGCGGCGAGTTTCGTCACCATGCCGCCGCTGCCCAGGTCCGCATTCTGGTTGATGTCACCTGCCATGGCATCGTGTTCGTGCGTGAGTTCAGAAAGCGTACTTATGTGTTCCGCAGAAGCGTCTACGCGCGGGTCAGCGGTGTACAGGCCATCCACGTCGGACAGTAAAACCAGAGCATCGGCGCCAATCATCTGGGCAACACGGGCGGCCAGCCGGTCATTGTCGCCATAGCGAATTTCATCGGTGGCGACGGAGTCGTTCTCATTAATCACTGGAACCGCGCCCGCATCGAGCAGTGTTTCCAGAGTTGCCCGCGCGTTGAGCCAGCGGCGGCGGTTTTCTGTGTCTTCCAGAGTCAGGAGCGCCTGCGCCACGGACAGGTGGAGTGGAGCAAAAGCAGCAGCCATAGCGGTCATTAACAAGGGTTGGCCAAGCGCGGCCGCAGCTTGCTTTTCTTCGAGCTTGCGCGGGCGGTCGGGTCCGAGTTGGTTGCGACCAAGGGCGATCGCCCCCGAAGAGACGAGAATGATGTCCTGGCCCGAAGCCCGCCGTTCAGCAATGTCGGTGGCTAACTGATCGAGCCACGATTGTCGCGCGACGCCATCCTTTGCGATCAGGGCAGAGCCGATTTTGATCACAATCCGCCGCGCGACCATTATCGTGTCTGCAGCATTTGTTGGGGTCATCCGGCTGGGTTCCACTCCTCCGAGGCGTCTGTACCTTCGGCTTCAACCTCAGCGATATGCCCAAGCTCTTTCAGCATCAGGCCGAGCGCTTGTTTGACGCCTGTGCCGGTGACAGCGGAAATGCGCATCGGCTCTTGTCCGCACTCAGCTTTGACGAGGCGCGCTTGTTCATCGACCAGTTCTTTGTCGAGTACGTCGACTTTCGAGAGGGCGACAATTTCCGGCTTGGCGGCGAGCGTGGCGTCATAGGCCTCAAGTTCATCGCGAATTGTGCGATAAGCTTGGTCTGGATTGTCCTGTGTGCAATCGATCAGGTGGAGCAATACTTTACAGCGCTCAACATGACCGAGGAAAAGATGCCCAAGTCCGATACCATCGGCGGCGCCTTCGACGAGCCCTGGAATATCCGCCAGGACAAACCGCGAGCTGGTTCCCATATCGACAATTCCAAGGCCTGGATGCAGCGTGGTGAAAGGATAATCGGCAATCTTTGGCTTCGCCGCTGTGGCGCGGCTCAGGAAAGTCGACTTGCCGGCATTAGGTAAGCCCAGAAGACCCGCATCCGCGATCAGTTTCAGGCGCAGCCATAGGACAAACTCCTCGCCCTCTTCTCCTGGATTGGAGCGTCTAGGGGCGCGGTTGGTCGACGTTTTGAAGCGCATATTGCCCCATCCACCATTGCCGCCTTCTGCAACCATCACGCGCTGGCCGATTTCAGTTAGATCCGCGATCAGCGTTTCGCGATCTTCTTCATAGATTTG
>CAYGUD010000014.1:15856-16732 GCA_964352865.1 uncultured Hyphomonas sp. | reverse complement strand
TATCGTCAATGATCGGGCCGGGCTCGAGCGGGCGCGGTGTCGCTTCGTCGAGCAGATAGCCTGGCATTTGTCCGGGCGGGCATTGTTCGACGAAGGCAGCGCCCGTCACCGCGGTCGCAGGCAATCCAGTCTTGGTCCGCAGCGCTGCACTCATCACCAGCATTCCGACCAGAACAAAGCCAACCACGATCAGCATGATCCGTCCGATATCCACCTCTTCGGGCGGCCGCGGCTTTGGGGGATTGATCACAAGTGGCGGCACTTTTCTGACGGGTTTTGCCGCCTCAGCGACCTCAGCCTTAGCAGCCGGCGGGCCTGCCGTGGCCGGTTTGGTCTTTGAGGCAGGTTTTTTAATTTGCGACAGTGGATCCGTCGGATGGGCTTCGATCCAGATCGCTTTGCCTTCCTTGTCGCTGGCCTTCAGATCAATCCAGTCGCGCAAGTTGGCGCGGCCATCGCGGCGGCCCAGCTCGTCGACCAGATCATAATAGCCATTGACCAGTTTGCGCGGCCCCATGCCGGTCAGGCTGTAGCGCTTATCATCTGCAAACGGCTCATCCGGGACAGACTTGTCCAGCCCGACTTGCAAAAGGACACCGTCTTTCGAGCGCGCATGGTGTGCAATAGCGTGGACCCAATCGCTGTCACTCTTGCTGGTGTCGCAGGCTTCTTTCGACCACAGGACGAGGACCGATTGAGAATTGTCGGCGTCGCGATAGTCTCTCGGCGTCGGCGTTGTGTGTTCGCGTTTTTTGTCGTGGCGGACTTTGAATTTGAGTGCCCGCAAGCGGCGAACAATCAGATCGGCTTTCTCGCGATCGGCCAGCGTACTGACCAAAAAGACATCGTAACGGGCCATGCCGTCCTCCCCTAATA
>CAYGUD010000014.1:0-15846 GCA_964352865.1 uncultured Hyphomonas sp. | reverse complement strand
CCCCTAATATGTCTCGATTTTACAGCGCCATGGCCGCTTGGCCAGTGGATTCCAGTTTAAGGAGAGAAAACCCTCTGGTGTTCGCGTCAAAATGCGGTAAGTCGCGCGCAGCAGATTTTCGGAGACAGACATGGGCTTCAAGTGCGGAATCGTTGGGCTTCCCAATGTAGGCAAGTCGACTTTGTTTAACGCGTTGACACAAACCGCAGCAGCGCAGGCGGCAAATTACCCGTTCTGTACGATCGAGCCGAATGTCGGAGAAGTTGCTGTGCCAGAGCCTCGTCTCAAAAAACTTGCCGAGATCGCTGGCTCGAAAGAGATCATCCCGGCGCGGATGAATTTTGTTGATATTGCTGGTCTGGTTGAGGGCGCGTCGAAAGGCGAGGGTCTTGGCAATCAGTTCCTGGCCAATATTCGCGAGACTGACGCGATCATCTATGTTCTGCGGTGTTTCGAAGATGATGACATTACGCACGTGTCTGGCAAAATTGACCCTCTGGCCGACCAGGCGGTCGTTGAGACCGAACTGATGCTGTCAGACCTGGAAAGTCTGGAAAAACGTAAAGTGAACTGGGTCAAGAAGGCAAATTCCGGCGACAAGGAAGCCAAAGCTCAAGTGGCTTTGATTGATCTCGCATTGGCTGAGCTCAATGAAGGCCGCCCGGCCCGCCGCGCCGTCGTCGATGAGGAAGACCGCAAGGCCTGGAACATGATGCAATTGCTGACCGCAAAGCCGGTTCTATATGTCGCGAATGTCGATGAGGACAGCGCTGCGACGGGCAATGAATATTCCCAGCGCGTGCTGGATTTTGCCGCGGAAGAGGGCTCTCAAGCCGTGGTCATTTCTGCCCAGATTGAAGCGGAAATCGCGCAGCTCGAAAATGAAGAACAAGATGAATTCCTTGAGACACTTGGGCTCGAAGAACCAGGGCTGACACGGCTGATCCATGCCGGTTATGCCTTGCTTGGATTGCAGACCTATTTCACTGCCGGCCCGAAAGAGTCGCGCGCCTGGACGATCCGCGAAGGTTGGACAGCGCCGCAAGCGGCAGGCGTGATCCATGGCGATTTTGAAAAAGGCTTCATTCGCGCCGAAACCATCGCTTTCGAAGACTATGTTGCAACAGGCGGTGAGGCCGGCGCCAAAGACGCGGGCAAAATGCGGGCTGAAGGCAAAGACTATGTCGTCCAGGACGGCGATGTCTTGCTGTTCAGGTTCAACGTCTAGGGTGAGTCTCTCTGCGGGAAGGGGCGCGTCAGCGCATACACTGCTTCAGAATCGACCAGCCTTGCGAATTCGTTCGCTCAATGTCATCACACCAAAAAGAAGCACCTGATGACCGCAGGCGCTCTGCTCCAATCCAGATTCCGCTTCGCCCACGCAAGTTGGCATCCATGGCTGCTGGCTGAGTCGTACCCCAGCCGCCATAGATCCTGACCTGCGTCAGGAAAGCGGCGAGTGGATTTCTCCCTGTGCCCCACTCATCCCCGCAAGTGCGAGGATGAGCGGGATGGCGGAAACGCGTCTAAGCCGGGGCGAAAGCCTCTTTCACGAAGTCCAGCATTGTGTCGGCGTCTCACCACACGTAGGCTTGAATTGAGAGGGTGACATTTCTTCAGTTCCTGATATGTTCCAGAAGAATCGTGTCAGACGGATTATTATGGAACCCATCATTCAAATCGGCGATGTCGGACTGGACCTCATTCACCTTTTGGCGATTGTGGTCGCGCTCGGTTTTGGCGCCGCTCTGTATAGACTGAACGAGCAACACACTCAGGAGCGGTTGAAAGCGACTGAGTTGACGGCGGATCTTACCCATTCCGAACAAGAGCTGAATACGCAGCGCGCGCTGGCCGAAAACGCCCGGCTCGAACTGGCGGAACTCAAAGGCCAGACGACGAAGCAGCGCGAAGAATTCAGCACGCTGGCGCAGCAAGTGATGAAACAGGCCCAAGCGCAATTCGCGGAAATGGCCGACGAAACCTTCAAGAAACACCGCGAAGGCGCCAAATGCGAGTTGAAGGAGCTGATGAAGCCGATTGGCGAGAATTTCTCTGAATTCAAGAAACGCGTCGCAGATATTGAAAAAGTCCGCGCTGAAGACAAGTCGGCAATTCAGGAACAAGTCAAAGCGATTGGCGAAAGCCTGCACCGCAACACGGCTGAAACCGGCAAATTGGTGAACGCTCTGACCGCGCCAAAAGGCGGCGGTCGCTGGGGAGAGATGACACTTCGCAATGTCATGGAACAAGCGGGTCTGTCAGGTCATTGCGATTTCAATGAGCAAGTGAACGATCAGACCGAAGACGGGCACCAGCGCCCCGATGCGGTGATTCATTTGCCAGGCGGGCGCCAAATCGTGGTCGACTCGAAAGTCTCGCTTGAAGCCTATATGGCGGCGGCGTCTGCGGATGAGCCGGCCCAGCGCAATGTGCATTTGAAAAGCCACGCGACGAATGTCCAGCGGCACGTCGATACGCTGGCTTCGAAACGCTATCAGGCCAATCTGGATGAGCGCGTCGACTTTGTCGCGATGTTCATCCCTGGCGAGAATTTCTTTGCCGCGGCGTTGGAATATGCGCCGGAACTGCTTGAGCGGGCCTATTCGCGGAATGTGATTGTCACCACACCGTCGACTTTGATTGGTCTGGCAAAGACCGTGGCTTATGTCTGGCGTCAGGAGAAAATGACTCAAAATGCCCGCGAGGCCGCCTTGCTTGGCCAGCAGCTCTATGAGCGGATCGCGACCATGGCCGGGCATATTGAAAAGCTCGGAAAGTCGCTGAACGGCGCGGTCGACAATTATAACAGGATGAACGCCTCGCTCGACAAACGCGTTCTGCCAACCATGCGCAAGTTTGAAGAGCTTTCAATTGCGCCGCCAGACAAAACCATTCCCGAGACCAAGAAAGTCGAAGTTCGGGCAGATGACAGCCAGAAAACACTTGAGCTTGATTTGGCGAAGTAAAACAAGTCTGCCGAGATGATTGAATTGATCAGCAGATATTGACGTCTCGGCCTCGCGCTCATACTTGAACCCCATGGCGATACGCGAAATCCTCACCGTGCCGGATCCCCGGCTAAAACAAGTGTCCAAGCCTGTCGAAGGCGGCGTCACGGACGAGATCCGTGCGTTGATGGATGACATGCTCGAAACCATGTATGACGCCCCCGGGATCGGCCTCGCGGCGATCCAGATTGGTGAGCCTGTGCGCGTCATTGTCATGGATTTGCAAGAGGATGACGAGAAGAACCCGCGCTTCTTCGTTAATCCTGAAATCCTGCCATTGACCGAAGATACCGCGCCATATGAAGAAGGCTGCCTGTCTGTCCCGGATGTGTTTGACGAAATTGAACGCCCGACGGAATGCCGCGTTCGCTATCTCGATTATGACGGCAATCAAGTCGAAGAGATTGCCACCGAAATGTATGCGGTCTGTATTCAGCACGAAATGGATCATCTGGAAGGTACGCTTTTTATTGATCACTTGTCGCGGTTAAAGCGCCAGCGCGCCGTCGACAAAGTCAAAAAGGCCAAACGCCTAAAAGAAAAGAGTGCAGCTTAAATTCGCGTCGCACTTTATCGCGGCACCATCTCGCGCTAGAGCGCGGCCATGACCAAACCGCTCCGCATCGCCTTTATGGGCAGTCCTGACTTTTCCGTGCCTGTGCTTGCCGCTTTGGTTGAGGCAGGTCACGACGTCGCCTGTGTCTACTCGCAGCCGCCGCGCCCGGCTGGCCGAGGCAAGAAGCTGCGCCCAACACCCGTGCATCAATGGGCAGAAGCGCGGGGCATTGACGTGCGCACACCGCGCTCGCTCAAAAAGGCCCCCGAGCAGGAAGACTTTGCGGCGCTCAATCTCGATGCGGCGGTGGTCGTCGCCTATGGCCTGATCCTGCCGCAAGCTGTGCTCGATGCGCCGCGCCTTGGCTGTATGAATATGCACGCCTCGCTGTTGCCGCGTTGGCGCGGGGCGGCGCCGATTCACCGGGCAATTATCGCTGGCGATGAGGTGACCGGCGTGCAAGCTATGATGATGGAAGCTGGCCTCGATACCGGGCCCGTTCTCGCAACTGAGACAACGCCTATTCTGCCGACAGACACCACTGGCAGCGTTCACGATCGCCTCGCGGCCTTGGCGGCTGACCTTGCTGTGACCGCGCTTTCGGGCCTGGCCGACGGCACGCTCAAGCCGCAGGCACAATCTGAAGAGGGTGTGACTTATGCTCACAAAGTCACCGCAGAAGATCAGCGCATCGACTGGACCAAATCTGCCGCAGACATCGATTGCCAGATTCGCGGTCTGTCGCCGTTTCCGGGCGCCTGGTTCTATTTCACGCCGCATGGCGAAACAGAGCCGCTGCGCATGAAAGCACTGAAGAGCGCGCGCGCTAAGGGCATGCCTGGTGCTGAGGCAGGGGAGGTGCTCGATGATGAGCTGCTGATCCAATGCGGCGACGGCAACGCCGTCCGAGTGCTGAAAGCCCAAAAGCCCGGGTCAAAGGCTATGGACGCTGAAATTCTGCTGCGCGGATTGCCTGTCCCGGCAGGAGCGAAATTCGAATGAACAATTTATGGATCCGCCAGGCGCGCGAAGAAGACGCCGACGCCATAACCGAACTGACAGATGCCGCTTTCGGGACGCCGGAAGAAGCGCAGATCATCACCAGGCTCGCAGCCGATGGGGACGGTCTTGCCTCTCTGGTGGCGCATAATGACCGGGAAATCCTGGGTCACATTCAGTTCTTTCGGGTGCTTATCGATGACCAAGACGTCGCCTGCGGCCTGGGGCCTGTCTCGGCGCGTCCTGACTTGCAGCGTAAAGGGATTGGATCTGGCTTGATCCGCTTTGGTCTGACATTGATGGAAGGCGCAGGGCGCTCACATTGTTTTCTACTGGGGCATAAGGACTACTATCCGCGTTTTGGGTTCTCGTCTGACCTCGCGGCGCAGTTCGGAGGGCCTTGGTCGGGCCCGAATTTCATGGCGATAAAGCTCGGCGATTCTGGTCCGCAAAGCGGCACGCTGACTTACCCGGCTGCGTTCGGGAGCTGATGCGGTGCAGCGCTTCAAGATCACGATTGAATATGATGGCCGGCCCTTCTTTGGCTGGCAGCGCCAGGATGGTCAGCCCACGGTACAACAAGCGCTTGAAGAAGCCGCCGCGAAAATCAATGATCATGCACCGGTCCTCGTACAAGGCGCCGGGCGTACCGATCGCGGCGTCCACGCCACTGGACAAGTGGCGCATTTCGATCTGTCGACATCGCGTCCGGTCCGTAAGATTGCCGATGCGCTGAACTTCCATTTGCGGCCGAACCCTGTCGCGGTTCTGTCTGCCGAAGAAGTCGCGGATGACTGGAGTGCCCGGTTCAATGCGACGCTGCGGGCCTATCGCTATGTGATTATCAATCGCCGCGCCGATTTGACCGTCGATAAAGGTCTGGCCTGGCGCATTCCAAGCCAGCTAGACGCCAGCGCTATGGACCGCGCCGCAAAAGCCGTCATCGGACAGCATGACTTCTCGACGTTTCGCGATGCAGAATGTCAGGCGCAGCATCCGATCCGCACGCTCGATAAGATTGATGTCGCCCGTTACGGAGAGGGTCTGGAAGTCACAGTTGAAGCGCGAAGCTTCCTGCACCGGCAAGTCCGCTCAATTGTCGGCTCGCTGGTCGAAGTCGGCCGCGGCGCCCGCAGCGAAGACTGGATTGGCGAAATTCTGGAGGCCCGCGATCGCACCAAATGCGGTCCGGTGGCGCCGGCAGACGGCTTGTTTCTGGAGCGGGTGGAGTATGGCGAGGCCTAGGCTCTACCAATCGACGATCGACGTATTTTCACATTGCGCACCACACTCTGCCAGTGCGCGTTCGATGTCTCCCGGCTGAGGCTGGGTTCCTATGAGTTCCCATTGAATGGGGTGGGTCCAAATAATCGGCACCAGCGTCCGGGGTTTCATAAAAATTGTCCTTCCGGAACGGGTGGCTAAATTCGGCGAAACGCATACATTCCTCTGGAAACCATTCTCCAGGAGGTTCCCATGTCAGATCCATTCACGCTTGATCGCCGTCAAATACTTGCCCTTGGCGCGGGGGTCGCGGCTGTTGCGAGCCAGGCGGCGTGTGCGCAAACTGGCTCGGAGAGTGCTGAAGGCTCTGCGCCTGACTTGTCGGGCAAGTCTATTCTCATCACTGGCGCGTCGTCTGGATTTGGCCGTCTTGGCGCGGAATATTATGCCCGCCAAGGCGCGAAAGTGTTTGCGACGATGCGCAATGTGCCGCGTGCGGAAGCTGATGAGCTGAGCGATCTGGCCAGCGCTGAGAGCCTTGATATCAGCATTATCGAAATCGATGTCACTTCAGATGCGCAAACCGAAGCGGGTGTCGTCGAGGCACTGGCTGCGAATGACGGCAAGCTGGATGTCCTGATCAATAATGCCGGGATCTCGGTCGGCGGTCCGGTCGAAGTTCAGGACATGGTTGCGACCGAGCTGATCTTCGATACCAATGTCTATGGCTGTCACCGTATGGCGCGGGCAGCTTTGCCGAGCATGCGCGCAAATGGTGGCGGACAGATTTTCAACATCTCCTCACAGCTGGGCCGGCTGATCATTCCCGGCTTCGGCATGTATTCCGCGACCAAATTCGCGGTCGAAGCGATGAGCGAGCAAATGGCCTATGAGCTGGTCCAGCACGGCGTCGATGTCACAATTATTCAGCCAGGCGGGTATCCGACGAATATCTGGGCGAATAATAATACCAATTCTGCAGCGCTGCTGTCGCGCTCCAGTGAGGAATCGATTGCGGCCTATCCCGCCCTGACCGCAGGCATGGGCGAGCGGACAGGCGGCGGCTCTACTGACCCGATGGACGTGCCGCGCGCAATTGCTGAGATTATCGCGATGCCAAAAGGCACGCGCCCGCTGCGCAAAGCCGTGCATCCTGTGGCCCGTCCGCAAGAGCCCTTAAATGACGCGGCCGCTGAAGCGCAACTGGCGCTGCTGGGCGACTCGCAGCTCGGCCCATGGGTGAAGGATGTGCTGGAGCGCTAAGCGGGTGAATGCGTGTCGGCTTTTGGTGTCGGAGCGGGCAAAATCCGCAATTGTCATCCCGGCCGTAGCGCAGCGAAGAGCCGGGACCTAGATCCGCTGGGTCCCGGATAAGCGCTTCGCACTTTCCGGGATGACAATCCTAAAATTGAGCCGTGTTGCAATGTCCGCCGCTAACTCATCACAGACCTTCTCAGAGTCCACCTTAGAGCGCTCTCAGCCCTATGGTTCTCTGTTCCGACACCAATCCGAAATAAGATGCGACCGATCAGATGCGGGCGCTTTTTCAGCTCTGTCTCCGACGACACTCTATTTCGAGATGCGCAGATCCGAGATTGAGGTTGCAATCTGACGGTAAGCATCGGTCAGTTCGGCGCCATTCTCTGGCTCGAAGTAATATTCAGGCCCAGAGGCGCAATAAGACAGGACCTGTTGACCGGCGGTCGGCGCATTCAGAGCCACGGCATAGACCTTGATGTCTTCGAGTTTCATATTGTCACAAAGACTACGGGCCTGGGCATCAGAGCTGCCCTGCGCAGGGAAAATCTCTGTGTTAAAGGCACCATCTGTCATCAGGATAACGACTTTGGCCGAATCCGGTTCTGAATACGCCAGCGGCGCGGCTGTGTCATCAAAAACCGTGTCCCAGTCTTCTGCGATAAGATACCAGGTCCACGCCACACCGAGATGGCCAGCGGTATAGCCGCCTGCATTCAATGAAGTGATATAATTGCTCAGCGTGCCGCGATTATTGGTCAGTTCGACGGGCTCGGCTGTCCGGCATTCATTGCCGTCATATTTACTGTCATTCGGACGGTTCGGGTGGCCGACTTCCCAGTCGCCGCCGTCACTCTGCCAGTCTTTCTCTACAAACCAGGCTTCCTGGTGTGCCAGATAGGCGCCGGCGCCCGGTGCTGCATCCGTGAATTTCTCAGCGCCATCCCGTTCCCAAACGCAGGTCGACGTCAGCGTATAGGTCTTGGTAACCGGCTCAGTGTCGTCTGCGAGGACGAGCGTGAAGTCGAGAGTCTCGTCGAATAGTTTCGTACCTGACTGATTATTGCTAGAGTAGGCGCGAAGGCGGATTTCAAATTCGCCCATATCCCAGCTTTCACCAGTCATATTGGTCAGACCGCTATCGCCATACAAGGCATATGGCTCAACATTCTCGTTCTTTGTTTTCCACTCCGTGCCGGACAGTTCCAAACGCATACTTTCGACGTCGCCGTAGAGGTCGTGCGAGGAATTCATGGTGACCGCAATTGTCAGATCATCATCCATCCAGTCTTCGACTTTGATGATCGCACCATCACCGATTTCGGCGATCAGCTGGTCGGTATCTGTGTCGTACAAACCGATCAGGAAGTCGCTATAAGTTGATCCCGATGTCAGGTCATCTTCGGTATAATCGGGCTCAATTGTATGTGAATATGTACGGGTCGCAGGTACGCCGGCCACATCCTGAAAGAAGTCTCCGGCATTGACCATCGCATTATACGAAACCATTGCCAGGCGGGTTTTTTCTATGAGCTCCGGGGATGCTCCATCTGGCAGCAGAACGTCCACGGCTTCTTGGGCAGCGACTTTGAGATTTGTCAGTCGGCTGCTGCTATTCATCGAGCCTGAAATATCAAACATGAAAGCGACGTCGATTTTATCGATACCATATTCAGATCCTGAAACGACTTTGAACGACATTTCGTTCTGGCCGACAACTTTCATGAGATATGTGTCTTGCCGGCAGGATAGGTTCGCGTCGATCTCTTCAGAATTTGTCGCGACAACGACGACCGCGGGATCGCAATTCAAGCCGCCCAGACCGGCAATCTGTGCATCAAGAAACTGCTGAACGGAGAGCTTAACCGCATCATCCGTCGCCCCCGTCTGCTTGACGCGCGCCGCGGCGAGAACCGCTGAGTCGAGGACGAGCTGTACTTTGCCCTTCCGCTTGACGGTTTGCTGAAAATCAATCGCGAAGCCCGCGACGGTCACCATTGGTACCAGACACAATGCGAAAATCATCAACACATTGCCCCTGCAGTCTTTTTTAAGCTCTGCAAACATGCTCTTTTCGTTGAGCGCCAAGGCGCCTAACGTCCCTTATTTTTCTCAGGTATAGCCGCTCGTGTTTTAGGCGGCGTTAGATTTCAATGTGCGATTGAACCTGAGACGTTGAGACAATTTTTACCACTCCGGCGCGTTTGCCATTCGCGCCGCGAGGGGCAGCTCATCGGGCTATTGCGAAATCCTCAAATCAGACAGCAAGAGCGCGATTTCCTTATAGGCTTTCTTTAAATCATCGCCGTTCTGGGCATCGAAATAGAATGTCAGATCGGTCACGCAATGCTTCAGCACGTCCTGTCCTGCGCTGGACGCTTTGAACGCGACGGCGTAGATTGTGACGCCTTTCAATTTCATATTGTCACACAGCGCGCGTGCTTGTTCGGGGGAGCGACCTTGCCGAGCGTATGGAGCGAAATTGAACGCGCCGTCCGTCATCAAAACGACGGCTTTTTCCGTTTCAGAATCGGTGAACGGTACCGGCGTGGCATCGCCATCAAAGATTGAGCCCCACTGGTCCGAGATTAAATACCAGGACCAGGCTACACCCAAGTGACCGGCGGTGTAGGCATCTGTGGTGAGCGAGGCAACATAATCGATAAGTGTGGTTCGATCATTTGTCAGCTCCACGGGCGGTTGGGTTTGGCACCTGTCTGACAGTCGCTTATGTTCGCCATGTTTGTTGTAACCGACTTGCCAATAGCCTCCATCGGGTTGCCGAGGATCACTTTTGAACCAAGCTTGTTGATAAGCCAGATAGGCGCCAGGACCGGGCGTAGCATCCGTAAACGCTTCGGCACCGTCGCGCGAGTAGACGCAAGTTGACGTATACTCAAAGCTTTTCGAGTCGGTCTTGGTGTCGCCTTGCACGAAGAGCTGGAAATCAAGCTCTTCATCAAAGACCTTCAGGCCAAGAAGGTTATCCTTCTTATAGGCGCGCACGCGTAACGTGTAGTCACCGGTCTGCCATCGTTCACCATCGAGATTATTTATGCCGCTATCACCATAGAGAGAATAAGGCGGGACATTTTCCGTTTGATCCACAGTTTCCGCACCGGAGAGTTCGAGTCGAATACTCTCGACTTCTGACTGCAAGCTGTGACTGCTGTCGAACGTGACCGCGATGGACATATCATCAAGCGAGGCTTGCTTGACGCGAATGACGGCGCCGTCGCCCAATTCGGCAATCAATTTGCCGGTATCCGTATCGTAGAGACCAATAAACATTTCGCCGACTTGATGTCCGTCAGAAAGATCATTGTCGGTAAGCTTGGTTTCCGTGGTGTGATAATAGGTTCGCGTTGGCGTGGCACCCGTCACCTGTTCAAAATACGGGCCCGCATTCAGCATGGTGGAATAGGATGACATCGCCACCCTCGTGTTTTCAATCAGCTCCGGCGATGCCCCGACGGGGAGCAGGACATCGATGGCCTCCGTTGCAGCCACTTTCAAGTGACGCAATCGATTTTCAGCGGTCATGGACATTGAGGTGTCGAACATGAATGCGACATCCAGTTGCCCGACCGTATAATGCGAGGCTGCTTTGACCAGAAACGGCATTTCTTCAGCACCGACCAGATGCATCAGACTAGTGTCCTGAGCGCATTCAATCTCAGCCAATATCTGACTGTCTGACGTCAGCGTCACATCCGGAGGGTCACAATCAAGACCGCCCAGATCGCCGATTTGCGGCGTGACGAAATTTGCCAGTGCGAGCTTTGTGTCCGCCGCCGAGGCGCCGGCTTGTTTGGTCCGCGCCGCCGCCAGAACAGCGGAGTCCAGGACCGCTTGAACTTTCTGCGCGCGCTGCAATGCCATTTGATAATCCAGGGCGAATCCGCCAACGGCGCAGATCGGGACCAGCATGAAGGCGAAGAGCACGGCCACTTGGCCAGCTTGGTGGGTTTTGAATCTCTTAAGTGAAAAAGGCATGGGCTTCGCCTCGACATGAAGAGCCCCTTCTCAACCAGTGGTAGAAAATAGAATTTGACGCAACGTTACGCGGGCGCTGCTGATTCTTCCGATTCTTCACAGGATTTGTTCACCAAACCTGCCGGTGTGCTCTGGTCTTGATTGTCGAGTCATGGTTTTCAGACCGCATGAAACAATATCTCGATCTCTTGCAGGATGTTCTCGACAATGGTGTTGAGCGCGGCGACCGGACCGGAACCGGGACGCTGGGTGTGTTTGGGCGCCAGCTTCGCTTCGACCTTTCAGAGACCTTTCCACTGCTGACGACGAAGAAACTGCATTTGCGCTCAATCATTGTCGAACTGCTTTGGTTCCTGCGCGGCGATACCAATGTCCGCTGGTTGCAGGATCGCAAAGTTTCGATCTGGGACGAGTGGGCGGATGAGAATGGCGATCTGGGCCCGGTCTATGGCAAACAATGGCGCAGCTGGGCCGCGCCCGATGGCCGTGTGATTGATCAGATTGACTGGGTGCTGAACGAAATTCGCACCAATCCCGATTCGCGCCGCATGGTGGTGTCCGCCTGGAACCCGGCAGATGTGCCATCTATGGCGCTGCCGCCCTGTCATTGTCTGTTTCAGTTCAACGTCATGGACGGGCGCCTGAATTGCCAGCTTTATCAACGTTCAGCAGATGTGTTTCTAGGCGTGCCGTTCAATATCGCGTCTTATGCGCTGTTGACGCTGATGATGGCGCGGGCCACCGGGCTTAAGCCTGGCGATTTCGTGCATACGTTTGGCGACACGCATCTCTATTCGAATCACATTGGGCAAGCCCGTCTTCAGCTGACGCGGGAGCCTTATCCGGAACCCAAAATGCGCCTGAATCCCGATAAAACTGATTTGTTTGGCTGGGACTATGAGGACTTTGAACTGCTGGATTATCAAGCACATCCGCACATTAAGGCGCCCGTCGCCGTGTAAAACGGCGTTTTGCGAGTGGCCCTCGCGACAATCCTTTGCTAATTGGTTAACAAAGGGGAGTGGATTATGTCCAACACAACATTTGAGACCTTTTTAGTTTCTGGCCTTCTCGTATTGATTGCGGCGGTCGCTTATCTCGCCTGGTCTGCCTGGCGCTGGGTTGATCGTGAGCGTGATATGGAGAAGCTCGCCTTGACCGGTGTCAGCCATGAATTGCGGCTCAACCTGAAGCGTATGCTGGCAGAGCTCGCAGGCGTTGCGAACGGCACCCTGCAGAGCGAAATTGACATTGTCCCTGTCATTCATCCCCAGCTCGACGCCTTATTGTCTCGCCCGAATGAAGCTGACCGGCGCGGATTGACGATCATTCGCGGCAATTACAACGAGCTCAGCGCTCACAAACAATCCTTACGTGCTGCCCTCGCCAACCAAAATGATATTGGCCCATCAGTCAATGTTGCCGTCGATGCCGTAATTGACTCGCTGACCACGCTATATCTCTGGGAAGAGCACAAGGGTCGACCGCCAGAAGCGGCGCAATCGACGCGAAGCTGGGATGTCCGGGACTGGATGAAAGCGCACAAGTTTCACGCCGACATGCTGCCAGGCCTTCACTTGCGGGATCAGGTCGTAGAGCGTTTGCGCAGCCATGGTATGACCCTGACACCCAAGCCGCTGACGTTTACGGCCAGCGAATATTTCGCCATGCAGTATGATCGCAAAGCAGACCCCAATGCCCCATTCTGGAAGCGCAAGGCCAAGCCTGTCGCCGCCGAAGAAGTCGAAACCATTATGGATGAAGAGCCCGTCGAGCCGGCTGAGATCGAGCCGGCCGAGATCGAGACAGCGTCAGAGCCGGAGCGTGAGTCAGAAATCGCTGTTGACGCAGCCCCGGAATATACACCGGAAGCTGAGGCCGAGACGTCTTATGTTGATGACGCACCTGTGAGCGAGCCATCTTCTTCGGCCGAGCCTGAGACCAGTGAGCCCGGGTCTGAACCGATAGCCGCTACCAAACCACTGACGCCTGGCATCGTGCACTAAAGCGCACTGTTTCTGACATAATCTGCTGACGACCCTGGCATCCCTGTCGATCCAACCGTTTACCCGCGGCTGAATCAGGCGTAAAATCCCGACAAAATGCGAAGGATACTGAGATGACGACCTGGATGAGCCCCGCCCGCCTGACTCTTCTCGCTGCCGGACTGGTTTTCGGGGTGACGGCTTGCGACGACCGACAAGTAGCAGATAGCGAGACGCCTGTTATAGAAGCTGCTGCGGCGCCGACGAACACCGAAAAAGTTTTTTTCGAAGACCTCTTATCGACCCCGTTTGCCGGGACCGCTGATGCGGCTGCTGAACCTGTCGATTTCGCGATTGCCTTTGCTGATCTTCCTGACGGCGTCAGCGTCCAGACCGGGACGGTGTCAGTGCTCGCCGATAGCGGAGCAACCCAGGTTGAAGACTTTGCGCTGGTCTATGATCTGGATGGAACGCCGGTCGGCATCGAGGCGGATCTGGTCCTGTTCTATGATTTCGACCCGAATGCGATTGCCGACCGAATTCGCGGCACCAATCTCGATGCGACGGCGAAAGTCGCAGACCGGATCGAAATGCGCGGCGTCAAATCGGTTGGCATGGAAGCGGTCAGTAAATTGCTGCTTGATGAGTATTTCGATGCGATTGATACGCTGACGCCGATTGATGATGGCGTGATGGCCGAGTTTAATGCGCTCGACGTGTTCAACTACAATTTTGAAATGGAAACACTGCTGCTCGACGGCTTTGTTCTGCATCCTTTTGCTTATGCCAAGCCTGACGCAGACACTGCGGCGCCGCTTCATAGCGAAGAGATCGCGCCGTTTGACAGCGAAAGCGCTGAACGGCTTGGCTTTCAAAAAGTCGGTGCGTTCGCCCGGGCTTTCAGCATTGATGCGCTGACTTATGAGAATGTCTTGGTCGGCTATGCGATGCGCGACGGCGAGATGGATATGAGCATGGATATGACGCTCGGTCTGGCGGGGCTGCGCGGCTATGATCGCGGCGATATCGCATTTTCTGGCAGCTGGGATACCAAATTTACCGGCATGTTCCCGATTCCGACGGACCCAGGCGGCGATCAGGATATGACGACGGTGCCGATGAGCGGCGGCGTTGCATCGTCCACGATGTCAGGGTTTCGCATGGCGGATGCGTTTGAAGCGCTGGCAAATTGGGAAGTGCCCGATACCAGCCAAGCCGATGTGTTTGACCTCGGTCGCTGGGAAGTGACAGACTATACGTTCGATATGGCTGAAAAGTCGCTCTTCGCATCGGAACGGATCGTTTTTGATTCGGATTTCCATTGGCTGCTGCCCACCAAAGTCGCGTTTTCGATGACGGATACCGGTTACAATATCGGTAACCTGTTTGAAGTGATGACCCAGGAGCTCGGAGAAGAATTGGAGCCGGGCCTGACCATGGAAGATGTTCGCACCGGACTGTCCATTGTCGAGACATATGGCTTTGACTGTCTGTGCGGTGATTTCGCTGTGGCTCTGAACTGGAGCCCTGAAAGCGGCGATATCACGTATCGCGAAAGTGGCAATTTCGCGGAAGCGTTCAGCGGCAAGACATCTGCAGATGTCGGGTTCTCAACGCCTGCAAAAATTGCCGGTCTATTCGATCTGGACGATCCCGAAGACGGCTTTGAAGACGCGTTCAAATCGGATTTCGAATTCCGCTCTTTCGAAACCGTGATGACGGATCTTGGCGGACTTTCGAACCTGTTCGAGATGCTGCACGCGATTGGCGAAGCTTTCCCGGAACAGGAAGGCATGGCCATGCTGGCTTATAATGATGCCGTGCAATTGCGGGCGCTGGCCGTCAACATGGTCGTCGGAATGAAGCCTATGGTGCGTCAGGAAGTGCCGAGCGCTGACCCTTATATGGACGCTATTGCGGCGTTTCTGGAAGAGGGTGGAACCCTGACTTTCTCTGTAAAGCCGCCAACGCCGATCACTGTTGCGCTGATCGAGGCGCTGGATGACGCAGAGGAAGAACCCGACCCGGACACAATCCTGGAAATCATCGGGTTAACAGTTACCCACACAAAATAGGCATCTTGCTGCTTGACCCAGCGCCCGTGCCACCTCAAATCACTGGCCAAGACATTTGCGGAGACTGCATGACACGCCTTGATGATGAAGCTGACGCCAACCCGATGAGCGAGCCGAACGCGTTTCTAGAAGAAGCACTGTTCAATGCCCGTACGATCTTGTTGACCGGAGGCGTTGATGACAAGCTCGCCCGACGTGTTTGTGAGCGGCTTCTGGCGCTGGCATCTGACAACGCCGACCCGATTCTGCTGGTCATTTCATCGCCCGGTGGGCACGTCGAATCTGGCGACATGATTCATGACATGATCAAATTTGTTGGCGCGCCAGTTAAAGTCCTGGGCTCTGGCTGGGTCGCAAGTGCGGGCGCCTTGATCTATTCGGCTGCGAAAAAAGAAAACCGGTTTGCGCTGCCCAATACGCGCTTCCTGCTGCACGAGCCCCGCGGCGGTGTTGGTGGCCAGGCGTCAGACGTTGAAATCCAGGTGCGTGAAATCGTCCGGATGCGTGAGCGTCTGAACAAGATCTTCGCTGAAGCAACTGGCCAGCCATTGAAAAAGATTGTCGAAGATACCGATCGCGATCACTGGATGAGCGCCGAAGAAGCCGTGAAATACGGTCTCGTCAGCAAGATCGTTTCGCATCATAGCGACATCAAATAGCAGAAAAACTTCGTTTGGTTTGCAAGCCGTAAAGGAATTTCGGGCAATTTCTCATACTTGAGTGTAGAGTATGAGGACCGAGTA